>JANOLL010000275.1:0-14493 GCA_031419775.1 Polaromonas sp.
ATTGTCGTGACCACCGCTGATGTGTTCCATGTGGATGCGGCTGGCAAGCAAAGCGCTTGCGCCGTGATGCAGCAAACCATCATGCCCGTTCCCCGAACTTACTGAGAGGCCATCACGCCGTTTGTTCCGCCCGGCCACCAAATGTGGATGTCCTCTTCGACAGCTCTTTATTGAAAGCCCCATCATGAACGACCTTCCAGGCCTTGACTTTCAACTCGGCGAGGATATTGATGCGCTGCGTGATGCGGTGCGTGAGTTTGCCCAACGAGAGATTGCACCGCGCGCCACGGAGATCGACAAGAGCGACCAGTTCCCGATGGATTTGTGGAGAAAAATGGGCGAATTGGGCGTGCTGGGCATCACCGTGGAGGAGACTTATGGGGGCGCCAACATGGGCTATTTGGCGCACATGGTTGCGATGGAGGAAATCAGCCGCGCCTCCGCGTCCGTGGGTTTGTCTTACGGTGCGCACAGCAATTTGTGCGTCAACCAGATCAAGCGTAACGGTAGCGACGCGCAGCGCGCCAAATACCTGCCCAAGCTGATCAGCGGCGAGCATGTGGGCGCGCTGGCCATGAGCGAGCCCGGGGCTGGGTCAGACGTACTGAGCATGAAGCTCAAGGCTGAAGACAAGGGCGGCTATTACTTGCTTAACGGCAACAAGATGTGGATCACCAACGGACCCGACGCCGACACGCTCGTCGTCTACGCAAAATCGGAACCCGACAGTGACCCCCACGCTCCACCGCTGCGCGGGTCGCTGCCCCCCGAGGGGGCTGCTTTGGCTCGGGGCGGCCCAGCGCCAAAGCGGGGCGCCATAACGGCATTCCTGATCGAAAAGGGCATGCCCGGCTTTAGCATCGCGCAAAAACTCGACAAGCTGGGCATGCGCGGCAGCCACACCGGCGAGCTGGTGTTCAACAACGTGGAAGTGCCCGACGTCAACGTGCTGGGCCAGGTCCATGGGGGCGCCAAGGTGTTGATGAGTGGCCTCGATTACGAACGTGCCGTGCTGACCGGCGGACCACTGGGCATCATGCAGTCGGTGATGGACAACGTGATTCCCTACATTCACGACCGCAAGCAGTTTGGTCAAAGCATCGGCGAATTTCAATTGATTCAGGGCAAGGTGGCCGACATGTACACCGTGCTGCAGGCGGGGCGATCGTTTGCTTACACCGTGGCGAAGAACCTCGACATGCTGGGCCCTGAGCATGCTCGCCGGGTGCGCAAAGATTGTGCGTCGGTGATCCTTTGGTGCGCTGAAAAGGCCACCTGGATGGCCGGAGAAGGCGTGCAAATTTTTGGTGGCAATGGCTACATCAACGACTACCCACTGGGCCGGCTGTGGCGTGACGCCAAACTCTATGAAATTGGCGCAGGAACCAGCGAGATCCGGCGCATGCTGATCGGGCGTGAGCTTTTTGTAGAGACCATGTGAGCGGAACTCAGACGAAAATAGGGCCCATGACAACTTCAATTCAAGACCTTTTCAGCCACAACCGCAAGTGGGCGGCGCAAATGGAAGCCGAGCGGCCCGGTTTTTTCTCCGGGCTGGTTAAGCAACAGACGCCCAAATACATGTGGATTGGCTGTTCTGACAGCCGCGTGCCGGCTAACCAGATCACCGGCCTGGAGCCGGGAGAGGTTTTCGTCCACCGCAATGTGGCCAATGTTGTGGTGCACACTGATCTGAATGCGCTGTCTGCGATCCAGTTTGCGGTCGACATGCTCAAGGTGGAGCACATCATGGTGGTGGGGCATTACGGCTGCGGTGGCGTCCTGGCGGCGCTGCACGGTACCCGCGTCGGCCTGGCCGACAACTGGATACGCCACATCCAGGATGTGCGCGACCGCCACCGCGGCATCCTGGAAAACATGGCGCCCGAGCGGCGCCCCGATGCGCTGGTCGACCTGAACGTGATCGAGCAGGTGATCAATGTCTGCGTCAGTACGGTGATGGTTGATGCCTGGGCCAAGGGCCAGAACGTCAGCATCCATGGCTGGGCCTATGGTTTGCAGGACGGGTTGCTCAAGGATTTGAAAATGACGGTAAGCATCACCGATTCGATCGAGGCCTTGTACCGTGAAGCAGTCGCCTCCGTGGCCGACCGGGCTCGCGGCTGAAGGCTTTGAGAAGGCACCCAGTATGTTTCCGCAGCGGCTCGACTCATCCATCGCCTATGACATTGCCAAGGCGATGCGGGATGGCTTCAACCGCCACTACCTGCTGTTTCGAAGCGAGTCGGCACGAGCCAAGCACCGTTTTGAAACGGCTGACTGGCGCGGCCAGCAGCGGGCGCAGCGTGAACGGATCGAGTTTTATGACCTCCGCGTGCGCGAAGCGTCGACCCGGCTGGAACGCGAATTCAAGGCTGGCGAGCAGCCGATGGACGTCTGGCATCAGGTCAAGCTGCATTACATCGGTCTGCTGGTCAATCATCATCAGCCTGAGCTGGCCGAAACCTTCTTCAATTCGGTCACCACCAAAATTCTGCACCGCAGCTACTTTCAGAACGACTTTATTTTTGTCAGGCCGGCGCTCAGTACCGAGTACATCGAAAACGACGAACCCACTGCGCTGCCTACTTACCGGGCTTACTATCCGACACCGGAAACCTTGCAAGCCGTTATCGTCAAACTGGTCACCGACTTTGATTTACGGCTGGAATTTGAAGACCTCGAGCGAGATGCGGGCTATGTGGTGGAAGCACTCCGCAAACGCCTCGGAGAGGTCAAGTTGCGCGCCAATTTTCAGGTGCAGGTGCTGTCGGGGCTGTTCTATCGCAACAAGGGTGCGTATGCGGTCGGCAAGATCATCAATGGTTTCAATGAAATCCCGGTTGCGCTCCCGCTGCTTCACAACAAGCATGGCAAGCTGGTGATTGACGCCGCCTTGTTCGGGGAAGACGACCTGCTGATCTTGTTTAGCTTTGCGCGGGCCTATTTCATGGTGGACATGGGCATCCCGTCGGCTTATGTGCAGTTTTTACGCAGCATGATGCCGCGCATGCCACGCGCTGAAATTTACAACGCTCTGGGGTTGGCCAAACAGGGCAAGACGCTTTTTTACCGCGACTTTTTGTACCACCTGCGCCATTCCACCGACAAGTTTCGCATTGCACCCGGAATCAAGGGCATGGTGATGTTGGTGTTTGACCTGCCATCGTTTCCCTACGTGTTCAAGGTGATCAAGGACTATTACCCGCCGCAGAAAGACACCACCCGCGAGCAGATCAAGGGCAAGTACCTGCTGGTCAAACAGCATGACCGCGTGGGCCGCATGGCGGATACCCAGGAATACAGCGAGGTGGCTTTTCCGCGTGGGCGCTTTGATGACGAGCTGATCGCCGAGATCGAAAAGTTCGCCCCCAGCCAGCTCGAAATCTCCGACCGCGACGGCGACGGCCAGATTGAAGTCATCATCAAGCATGTCTACATCGAACGGCGCATGATTCCGCTGAATATTTACCTGCAGGAAGCGTTTGATGCCGGCGTGAGTGTGCCGTCTGCCAAGGATCAGATTGAACGCGCGGTCGTCGAATACGGTAACGCCATCAAGGATCTGGTTGCAGCCAATATTTTTCCCGGTGACATGCTGTGGAAAAACTTTGGCATCACCCGGCACGGCAAGGTCGTTTTTTACGACTATGACGAAATCGAGTACGTTACAGACTGCAAGTTTCGCAAGGTTCCGGCGCCGCGCAACGAGGAGGATGAGATGAGTGGGGAGATCTGGTATGCCGTCGGCCCCAAAGATGTATTCCCGGAGACCTTCGGCCCGTTTTTATTGGGTAACGATGCGGTGCGCGAGGTCTTCATGCGCCACCATGCGGATTTGCTGGAGGCTGCTTTTTGGCAAAACCACCAGTCAAGAATCCAGGCTGGCCACGTGTTTGACGTGTTTCCGTATGAGCAGGACAAACGCTTTGTCAAGAAGCACGATGTCTCTGTTTCCTGAATTTTTTCATCCGAGGAGCACGCATGCAAGATGCCATCGTCATTCTGGGCGCTGCCCGAACGCCTATGGGCTCTTTTCAGGGAGACTTCAGCACGCTGTCGGCGCATGACCTGGGCGGCGTAGCGATCAAGGCTGCGGTAGAGCGCGCCGGCATTGCAGCGCATGAAGTTGATGAAGTGCTGTTCGGGAACTGCCTGATGGCGGGCCAAGGCCAGGCGCCCGCACGCCAGGCTGGCTTCAAGGGCGGTCTGCCCGCCAGCACCGGTGCTGTGACCTTGTCCAAAATGTGCGGGTCCGGCATGCAGGCTACCTTATTGGCGCATGACCAGTTGCTGGTGGGTAGCCGCGATGTGATGGTGGCCGGCGGCATGGAAAGCATGACCAACGCACCCTACCTGCTGCTCAAAGGACGCGGCGGCGTACGCATTGGGCATGACCGCATTTATGACCACATGATGCTGGACGGCCTCGAAGACGCTTATGAGCCGGGGCGTGCCATGGGAACTTTTGGCGAGCAGTGCGCCGACAAATACCAGTTCACCCGCGAGGAGCAAGACGCCTTTGCCACGGCCAGCGTCAACCGTGCCAAGGCGGCGACAGCGTCGGGTGCCTTCAGCCACGAAATCGCGCCCGTAACGGTCAAAGCTCGCTCGGGTGAAACCCTGATTTCCATCGATGAAGGCCCAGGCCGAGTCAAACTCGACAAGATCCCCGGGCTCAAACCGGCGTTCAGAAAGGACGGCACCATCACTGCTGCGTCCAGCTCGTCCATCAACGACGGTGCAGCCGCGCTGGTGTTGGCGCGCGAATCGACCGCCAAAAAAATGGGTGCCACACCGATTGCCCGTATCGTCGGTCACGCCACGTTTGCCCAGGCGCCCGAATGGTTCACCACTGCACCCATAGGAGCGGTGCAAAAACTGATGAAAAAAATTGGCTGGCAGATCCAGGATGTCGATTTGTGGGAAGTCAATGAAGCTTTTGCCGTCGTGCCCATGGCCGCCATGAAAGAGCTGGGGATCAGCCACGACATCGTCAATGTCCATGGCGGCGCTTGTGCGTTGGGGCATCCGATCGGTGCCAGCGGGGCCCGCATCATCGTCACCTTGATTTATGCGTTGAAAGTCCGGGGCCTCAAAAAAGGGGTTGCCACGCTCTGCATTGGCGGTGGCGAGGCCACCGCTCTGGCCATTGAATTAATCTGAACAAGCGTCCAACAGGCAGCCACCATGCCCATTACCAAAGGATTCCGCGCTCTGGTGGACGAAGCCATGGCGCAGGTGAAAACCTATAACGTCGATCAGGTGCGCGCCAGGCTGGACGACCCAAAGGTCCAGCTTGTCGACATTCGTGATGTACGCGAGCTGACGTCCGGCACCGTGGTGGGTGCCTTCCATGCGCCGCGGGGGATGCTCGAGTTCTGGGTAGACCCGGAGTCGCCTTATCACAAGAGCGTGTTTGCGGACGAGTCGCGGGAGTTCATTCTTTTCTGCAGTGCCGGCTGGCGCAGCGCGCTGGCTGTTCAAACGCTGCAGCAGATGGGCATGCGCAACGTCGCGCATTTGGCCGGTGGGTACACGGAATGGCTCCGGCAGGGTGCACCCACAGAAACACTGGAAGACCGCAAGACCAAAAAGTCCTGAAGGGGGCTTTCAGCGAATCGCGATGACCGGCCTGGTGCCGCCTGTCCACACTGACCCGGACTGCCGGTTGGCCGTCGGAAATCTACTCAGCCTGGGCAGCATTGGCCAAACGCTTGCCCCGTGCTCGAATGTTCAGCGCTTCCACGGCTAGCGAAAACGCCATGGCGGCATAGATGTAGCCTTTGGGCACGTGCTGATCAAAGGCCTCGGCTGTCAAGGCCATGCCGACCATCACCAAAAATGCCAGGGCCAGAACCTTGACCGAAGGGTGCTGGTCGACAAAATCCCCAATCGGCTTGGCCGCCACCAGCATGACGCCAACCGAGGTGACCACGGCCGCCACCATCACCCAGATCTCGTCAACCATGCCCACTGCCGTGATCACCGAGTCGAGTGAAAAAACGATGTCGATGACGGCGATTTGGCCGATGATTCCCCAGAACATCTTGTTGCCCGCCGCCGTCATCTGGGCCTGGTCGCTTGCTGCAGGGCCGGCCTGCTCGCGCGCCTCGACCTCGACAAAAATTTCGTGCGAGGCCTTGTAGAGCAAAAAGATACCCCCTAGCAGCAGTACCAGGTCACGTCCACTGATGCCCTGGCCCACCACTGAGAACAGGTCTGCTGTCAGGCTCATCACCCAGCTCAGCGAGAACAGCAGGAGCAGTCGCGACACCATGGCAAAGCCCAGGCCGAGCCGTCGCGCCTTGTCGCGCCTTTCCGGTGGCAGCCGCCCCACCAGTATGGAGATGAAGATGATGTTGTCGATACCCAGCACGATCTCCAACGCGGTCAACATCGCAAACGCTATCCAGACGTTTGGGTCCAGTAATAAGTCCATATGGGTCGCAGTCGAGCTGCCTCTCGGTTATTCAACAAAAAAAAGGGGCACACGGGATGCTATCAGCGCAGCGCCAATTATGCGAACAAAGTCTTGGCTTAGGCAACGCTGCTTGCCATGAACTCCCGGCTGACACGACCGCGCTGGTCCAAACACGTGTGCCAGCCAGGCGCGACCTGCAGCTTGGCTGGTGGGTGGCGGCGTTGTGAGCCAGATTAAAGGTCAAATGTGCTATGAGCCCAATGAATCTGAGCACTATAAGCTATAAAAAACATAGTAACCTGACAGTTGACGCGTTCACACGGCCAGTTGGAAGCCACCAAACACCCTGGCGTGATAACCTTGCAGCCCCGATCTTCATCTGACTGCAAGACATACTATGCCCGGACTTCTACCTAATGTTGACCCTGATGGTCTGCTCGAATTTTCGGTGGTCTACACCGACCGCGCCTTGAACCACATGTCGCGCAGCTTTCAGGGCGTGATGAAGGATATTTCCGGCGTTCTCAAAGAGGTTTACCACGCACATTCTGCAGTGCTGGTGCCCGGTAGCGGCACTTACGGCATGGAAGCGGTGGCCCGTCAGTTTGCCACGGGCAAGCCAGTGATGGTCTTGCGCAACGGATGGTTCAGCTATCGCTGGACGCAGATTTTCGACATGGGGCAAATCCCCTCATCATCGACCGTCATCAAGGCCCGCAAGACTGGCCCAGGCGCCCAGGCGCCCTGGGCTCCGGCGCCGATTGCAGAAGTGCAGGCAGCCATTGCCAGAGAAAAACCCGCGATATTTTTCGCCCCTCATGTTGAAACTTCAGCCGGCCTGATTTTGCCCGACAGCTACTTGCGTGCTGTGGCAGACGCCGTACATGCCGTGGACGGGTTGTTCGTGCTCGACTGCGTTGCCTCCGGCGCCATGTGGGTAGACATGAAAGCCACGGGCGTGGATGTGCTGATTTCTGCGCCGCAAAAGGGCTGGAGCAGCTCACCCTGCTGTGCCATGGTCATGCTCAGTGAGCGCGCGCGCGCCGCGATTGAAAGCACCACCAGCTCCAGCTATTCCTGCGACCTCAAGAAGTGGCTGCAAATCATGGAGGCCTATGAAAAAGGCGGCCACGCCTACCATGCAACCCTGCCTACCGACGCGCTGACGCGGCTTCGCGCTGTCATGGTTGAAACGCGGGCCTACGGTTTTGCCAAGGTGAAGGCGGAACAGGAGGCGCTCGGCAGCAAGGTGCGTGCCCTATTTGAAAGCCGGGGTTTGCCCAGCGTCGCGGCAGAAGGATTCAAGGCGCCTGGCGTAGTGGTCAGCTACACCACCGACCCCGACATTCAATCCAGCCGCAAGTTTCTGGACCAGGGTTTGCAGACCGCGGCAGGTGTGCCACTGCAATGCGACGAAGGCCCTGACTTCATGACCTTCCGGGTGGGGCTGTTCGGGCTGGAAAAGTGGCACCAGGTGGACCGCACGGTGGGTCAGCTGGCTGCGGCGCTGGATCGAATCGGGCTGGTGGAGCCGGTTGCCGAGGCGCTGGCGGGCTGATAGAGAGGCGTTACCAGCACAATGAACCAGACGCGTCTCTGGTCTCTGGTTAGAGAGCGTGTTGCCTCCTGGCCATTTCAGCTCGGGCGCAGGTCATTTACTTTGACAGTGTTGCCAACTCGGCTCGCAGTGACTCGACGCGCCTGCGGTTGACACCCAGGTCGCTCCCGCCAAGACGCGACGCCGATCGCACCTGCACCACCCGGTTTGCCGGGTCATGCCAAAACTCCACGTCGTCGACGTATTTCATCAGCCGGCTGGTAAATTGAAGATAAAGGTAATCGGGCTCGCTCTTCATAACCTCAACATCGGCTCGGCCCTGTACGAGCGCCTTGATCTTTGCCAGCGTGGTCTGGCCATCCCCGATGAGCAGGAGCGGCGCGATGTCGGCGAAAGCGCGTTGTGGGTGGTCTGGATAGAGCGCTGCCTGACTGCTTACGCTGTTGGGCGTCAGTGCGGGAGGCTTCAAGCGGCCATTGTTCACGCCTAGATCACTGGGCATGCTGCCTTTAAGAAAACCCAACTGGCCTACCGCCAGGGCGCCCAACGCCAGCACGACCACTCCGCTCACACTGCGCTTGACGTTATCCATCGGTCGTCTCCATAAAACTGAAAGGCTCAATTTACCCGCAAAATGGTTGAGAGGGGGTTGGCCCATCGCTGCCCCAAGGTTTTTCCTGAGGATTGACGTTTGGCGTTATGGTGTGGTCTGAATGGTCCGGCGCTGAAAATGGCGCGGGACAGGCTAAGCTAGCCTAGAGTGCCCCGAGAGTGGTCATCGAACCATGCGCCCATTTGAAATGAGACACCCATGTCCGTACTGGAATCAAAACTCAACGCCCGTACCGCTGACTTCCAGGCCAATGTGGCCGCCATGCGCTCGCTGGTGGACGACCTCCAGAAGAAAGTTGCGCAATCGGCCGCGGGCGGTGGGGAAGCTGCGCGAGTCAAACATGCAGCGCGCGGCAAGCTGCTGCCGCGTGAGCGGGTTCAGATGCTGCTGGATGCGGGTACGCCGTTTCTTGAACTGTCCCCCCTGGCTGCCTATGCGATGTACCCTGACCGTGACGGGACCGACAGCGCTCCCTGTGCCGGGGTCATCACCGGTATTGGCCGCATTAGCGGAGTGGACTGCGTGGTCGTTTGCAATGACGCGACCGTCAAGGGAGGAACCTATTACCCTATGACGGTCAAAAAGCACCTTCGTGCGCAAGAGATTGCCCAACAAAACAACTTGCCCTGCATCTATCTGGTTGATTCAGGCGGCGCCAACCTGCCGAACCAGGATGACGTGTTTCCAGATCGAGACCATTTTGGCCGCATCTTCTACAACCAGGCGCAAATGAGCGCGTTGGGTATAGCGCAGATCGCGGTGGTGATGGGCAGTTGCACGGCCGGCGGTGCCTACATGCCCGCGATGAGCGATGAAACCATCATCGTCAAAAACCAGGGCACGATTTTTCTCGGTGGTCCACCATTGGTGAAGGCGGCAATTGGTGAAATCGTCTCGGCCGAGGACCTGGGCGGCGGTGATGTGCATACCCGGCTGTCGGGGGTGGCCGACCACCTGGCACAAAATGACGCCCATGCACTGGACCTGGCGCGCCATGCCGTCGCCAATTTGAACCGAAGCAAGCACACCCAGCATGCCGTGCGAAAGCCAGTTGCGCCGCTGCATGGCGCTGAAGAACTCTACGGGGTGATTCCGGTAGACACGCGCAAGCCCTACGATGTGCATGAAGTCATCGCACGGATTGTGGACGGCAGCGAATTCCATGAATTCAAGGCGCGCTATGGCTCTACTTTGGTGTGCGGCTTTGCGCATATCGAAGGCATGCCGGTCGGCATTGTGGCCAACAACGGCATTTTGTTTTCAGAGAGCGCCCAGAAGGGCGCGCACTTTATCGAGCTGTGCTGCCAGCGCAAGGTGCCGTTGATTTTTTTGCAGAACATCACCGGCTTCATGGTCGGCCGCAAGTACGAAAGCGAAGGCATTGCCCGACACGGCGCCAAGCTGGTCACGGCGGTGGCCACGGCCAACGTTCCCAAGTTCACCGTCATCATTGGAGGCAGTTACGGTGCGGGAAACTACGGTATGTGTGGCCGGGCCTATTCGCCCCGCTTTTTGTGGATGTGGCCCAATGCGCGCATTTGCGTCATGGGCGGGGAGCAGGCGGCCAGCGTTCTGGCCATCGTCAGGCGTGACGGCATCGAAGCGCGTGGCGGCAGCTGGAGCGATGAAGAAGAAGCGGCTTTTAAGCAACCGCTGCTGGACCAGTTTGCGCACCAGTCCCACCCCTACTATTCCACTGCAAGAATTTGGGATGACGGCGTGATCGATCCGGCCGATACGCGCAGAGTGCTGGCACTGGGGCTGTCGGCATCGCTCAACCAGCCGATCGCAGAGCCTAAGTTTGGCATCTTTCGCATGTAAGAGACTCAAGCCCGCTCATGGAAAACATTTACCTTTCCCCCGAACACGAACTCCTGCGCGAACAGGTGGCGCGTTTTATTGCCCGCGAGGTCGACCCTGTCGCCGCCGGTTGGGAGGAACAGGGGTGTGTACCGCGCGAGGTATTGCGGAAAATGGGTCAGGCCGGCATGCTGGGCCTGATGTATGGCACCGAGTACGGCGGTGCCGAGGCAGATGCGCTGACTAACCTGGTGTTTGCCGAGGCGCTGTCGCAGTCAACGTTTGGCGGCTTCATCATCACCGTGCTGGTTCATACCGACATGGCCAGCCCGCATCTGCATCATGCGGGCACTGCGGCACAAAAAGCACGTTACCTGCCTGGTGTGATTTCTGGGGAAACCATCACGGCCGTGGCCATTACCGAGCCGGGTGCAGGCTCCGATGTGGCCGGTATGCGGACGTCGGCGAAGCGCGATGGCGACCACTGGGTGATCAATGGAACCAAAATGTTCATCACCAATGGTGTCCATGCCAATCTGTACTTTGTCGCCGCCAAAACCGGACCGGCGCGCCATGACATGTCGATGTTCATCGTCGAAAAAGGCACGCCCGGCTTCACTGTGGGCCGTGCGCTGAAGAAAACCGGCTGGCTGTCGTCCGACACGGCCGAGCTGATTTTTGATGATGTGCGCCTACCGGCTGAAAACCTCTTGGGAGATGAAGGCAAGGGCTTTTATTCGGTGATGAAAAACTTCCAGACTGAACGGATTGCCCTGGGCGCCATGGCTGTGGGTCATTGCACGCGGGCGCTTGAACTGACGCTCGATCATGTTCGCCAGCGCCAGGCGTTTGGTGCAACCCTGTGGGACAAGCAAACCATTCGTCACCGCATCGCCATGCTGGATGCCAAAACCCGGGCCGCGCGTCAGTTCATGTACCACTGTGCCTGGTCGGTGACGCAGCAACGCGATATCGTGCAAGAGGTCTCCATGCTGAAAGCGCTGACGGGCGAGCTGGTCAATGAAGTGCTGCAAACCTGCCAGCAGTTCCATGGCGGTATGGGTTTCATGCGGGAAACCGCCATCGAAAGGTTGTGGCGCGATGCGCGTGTGCTGGGCATAGGCGGGGGCGCGACCGAAGTGATGCTCGAAGAAGTTGCCAAGCGTTATTAGGCGATCCAGTGAAACCGTCAGCACCATGAACCATTTACAAACAAGCGTTACTGACCTGGTGGGCACCGTGACGCTGAATCGTCCTGAGGTGCGCAATGCTTTCAATGACGAGCTGATTGCTGAATTGACCCAGGCCTTTAAAGACCTGCAAAGCCGAGACGACGTCCGGTGTATTGTGCTGGCAGCAAACGGAACCGCTTTTTGCGCTGGCGCCGACCTCAACTGGATGCGTAGCATGGCGGACTACACGCGCGAGCAGAATCTGGCCGATGCGGGCCAGCTTGCAACCATGTTGCAGACCATTTATGCGTCATCCAAGCCAACCCTGGCACGCATACAGGGTGACGTGTACGCCGGTGGCACCGGACTGGTGGCGGCATGCGATGTGGCGGTATCGGTGGATACCGCGCACTATTGCCTGAGTGAGGTCAAGTTGGGTCTCATTCCAGCCACCATCAGCCCCTACGTGATTCGGGCCATGGGTGCGCGCGCGGCACACCGCTATTTTCTGACGGCTGAGCGGTTTGATGCGCACCAGGCGCAACGCATAGGTTTTATACACGAGGTCGTTACCGCCGAAGCGCTGGATGCCAAAGTTGCCGAGCTGTGCCATGCCTGGGTCAGTGCCGGGCCTGAAGCGCTCAAGTTATGTAAAAAGCTGTTGCATGATGTCGCCGGGCATGAGGTCACACCCGATCTGGTGCGGGGGACGGTAGAAGCCATCGCGGACATACGCGTCAGCCCAGAGGGACGCGAGGGGCTACAGTCCTTTCTGCAAAAGCGCAAACCCAACTGGGTGGTAGGCTGAGACAGCATGAACACACTGGACACCGCGCAGTTGATTGCCTTGGCTGGGGCGCTGGGCTGGGCCAGTGGCGTGCGTCTGTATTTGGTGGTCTTGCTGACCGGTCTGGCCGGATTTATGGGCTGGATGGAACTGCCGAAAGGGCTGCATCTGCTGGCACACCCGATGGTGCTAGGAGCCAGCGGCTTCATGGTGTTCGTTGAGTTTTTTGCCGACAAGATTCCTGGTTTGGACTCGCTGTGGGATGTGGTGCACAGCGTGATCCGCATCCCAGCAGGCGCGGCTTTGGCGGCCAGCGTATTCAGTGTCGACAACAATGCTATGGCTTTGGTAGCAGCACTCCTCGGCGGTACCTTAGCTGCAACCAGTTTTGCCGCTAAAGCGACGACCCGGGCTGCGATCAATACCTCGCCTGAGCCTTTCAGCAACATTGGCGCATCTCTGCTCGAAGACGGCCTGGTCCCGCTCGGTCTGTGGCTGGCCATCGCACACCCATTTGTGTTTGTTGTGCTGTTGGCGCTGCTGCTGGTGCTGAGCGTCTGGCTGATCCGACTCTGCTGGCGATTTTTGCGCCAGCTGTTTGGTCGGGTCGCTTGTATTTTCAGCGGCAAACCGGATCCTGGTGCGGCGTCTGCATTCAGCTTGAAGTCACCATTTTCAAAGTCCCCTCCGCATGTTTAAGAAAATTTTGATAGCCAACCGGGGCGAGATAGCTTGCCGCGTGGCGGCGACCGCCAGACGCATGGCGATCCGGACTGTGGCGGTTTATTCCGACGCAGACGCCGGCGCAAAACACGTCGCCTGTTGCGATGAGGCGGTGCATATCGGTGGCAGCGCGCCACAAGACAGCTATCTGCGCTGGACGCGCATCATCGAAGCGGCCAAGGCAACGGGTGCCCAGGCGGTTCATCCGGGCTACGGTTTTTTGAGCGAAAACGAAGAATTTGCCCGGGCTTGCAGGGATGCCGGACTGGTATTCATCGGTCCACCGCCATCGGCGATCAAGGCCATGGGCCTGAAGGCGGAGTCCAAGCGGCTGATGGGAAAGGCCGGTGTGCCGCTGGTACCCGGCTACCACGGCAGCGACCAGAGCGCTGAACTGCTAAAGCGCGAGGCAGACGCTATCGGCTACCCAGTATTGATCAAGGCCAGCGCTGGCGGCGGCGGCAAAGGCATGCGTGCGGTCGACAAGCCAGAGGATTTTGCCGCTGCCCTGGCATCGTGCAAACGTGAAGCCATCAGCAGTTTTGGCGACGATGCTGTGCTGATTGAAAAGTATGCCCAGCGGCCGCGCCATATCGAGATCCAGATCTTTGGCGACAGCCACGGTAACTACGTCTATTTGTTTGAGCGCGATTGTTCGGTGCAGCGCCGCCACCAGAAGGTGCTGGAGGAAGCGCCTGCGCCGGGTATGACGCCAGCGCTGCGTCAGCAGATGGGCGAGGCAGCAGTGGCGGCGGCGCGCGCCGTCGACTACGTGGGTGCGGGAACGGTTGAATTTATCGTCGAGGGGCTGGATGGCGACGGTGGCGCAACAAGCCGATCTGAGGATGGGCCACCCCTGGGTGTGAATTTTTACTTCATGGAGATGAACACCCGCCTGCAGGTCGAGCATCCGGTGACAGAGGCGATCACCGGGCTGGATCTGGTGGAGTGGCAATTGCGGGTGGCAGACGGACAAAAATTGCCGTTGGCACAAGACCAGTTGCGCATCCAGGGCCATGCGATCGAGGCGCGCATTTGTGCGGAATCGCCTGACAACGACTTTTTGCCTGCGACCGGCACGCTGCATGTTTACCAAAAACCGCCAGCCATCAGTTTTGAACGCGGCGTCATCCGGGTCGATGATGGAGTGCGCGAAGGTGACACCATCTCGCCGTTTTACGATTCCATGGTCGCCAAGCTGATCGTACATGGCCAGACCCGTGACGAAGCGCTGGCCCTGCTAGACGACGCCTTGTCGCAAACCCACATTGTCGGTCTGAACACCAACGTACAGTTCTTGCGTTACCTGGTACGCAGCCCGTCGTTTTCTTGCGCCAATCTTGACACCGCGTTGATCGCGCGTGACGGTGCGGTGCTTTTCCAGCAGGAGCCGCTTGGCCTGGCGTTGGCTGCGGC
>JANOLL010000276.1:0-8455 GCA_031419775.1 Polaromonas sp.
ATCTGCCCGAGCGAGCAGCAGCGCACCGCGGCCATCAGCACCTCGAACACGTTTGCGTTGGCGATTACCGCGTCTTGCAGGCGCTTCAGCATCGCCGGTGCTTCGCCCGCATGCAAAGCCTGAAACGCGGCCAGCCGCTGCAACTGACCCTGCTTTTCTTCATCGGTGGAGCGCGCCAGTTCCAGCGTGTCGACCACCGGGTCGCCGTGCGGGTTGCGGAAGGTGTTGACGCCGACGATGGGGTATTCGCCGGTGTGCTTGAGCATCTCGTAGTGCATCGACTCGTCCTGGATACGGCCACGCTGATAGCCGGTTTCCATCGCGCCGAGCACGCCGCCGCGCTCGGCGATACGTTCAAATTCGAGCAGAACGGCTTCTTCGAGCAACTCGGTGAGTTCCTCGATGATGAATGCGCCTTGCGAGGGGTTTTCGTTTTTGGCCAGACCCCACTCGCGGTTGATGATCAGCTGGATCGCCATCGCGCGGCGCACCGACTCTTCGGTCGGGGTGGTGATCGCCTCGTCAAACGCGTTGGTATGCAGGCTGTTGCAGTTGTCGTAAATCGCAATCAGCGCCTGCAACGTGGTTCGGATGTCGTTGAACTGGATCTCCTGCGCATGCAGGCTGCGGCCCGAGGTCTGGATGTGGTACTTGAGCTTTTGGCTGCGCTCGTTCGCGCCATACTTTTCTTTCATCGCCACCGCCCAGATGCGGCGCGCGACGCGGCCCATCACGGTGTATTCGGGGTCCATACCGTTTGAAAAGAAAAAACTCAGATTGGGCGCGAAGTCGTCAATGTGCATGCCGCGCGCCAGGTAGGCTTCGACAAAGGTAAAGCCGTTGCTGAGCGTGAAGGCCAACTGGGAGATCGGGTTGGCGCCGGCCTCGGCGATGTGGTAGCCGCTGATCGATACGCTGTAAAAGTTGCGTACATGGTGGTGCACAAAATACTCGGCGATGTCGCCCATCACCTTGAGGCTGAACTCGGTCGAGAAGATGCAGGTGTTCTGGCCCTGGTCTTCTTTCAGAATGTCGGCCTGCACCGTACCGCGCACGTTTTCCATCACCCATTCCCGGATTTTGGCGGTTTCGGTCGGGGTGGGATCCCTGGCATTGTCTACCTTGAATTTGTCAAGGTTCTGGTCGATGGCGGTGTTCATGAACATCGCCAGAATGCTGGGCGCAGGGCCGTTGATGGTCATGCTGACGGAGGTGCTCGGGCTGCACAGATCGAACCCGCCGTAGAGCACTTTCATATCGTCCAGCGTGGCAATCGATACGCCGGAATTGCCGACCTTGCCGTAAATGTCGGGCCGCACGCCCGGGTCGTTGCCGTACAGGGTGACCGAGTCGAAGGCCGTCGACAGCCGCTTGGCCGCCATCCCGGCGCTCAGCAACTTGAAACGGGTGTTGGTCCGAAACGGGTCGCCCTCGCCGGCGAACATGCGCGTCGGGTCTTCGCCTTCACGCTTGAAGGCGAACGTACCAGCGGTATAGGGGTAGCTGCCCGGCACGTTGTCCAGCATCAGCCATTTAAGAATCTCGCCGTGGTCTTCATATTTCGGTAGCGCGACCTTGCGAATGGGGGTTCCGGACAGCGATCGGGTCGTCAGAGCGGTGCGAATTTCCTTGTCGCGAATTTTGACGACGTATTCGTCGCCCGCATAGGCGGTCTGCATGTCCGGCCATTGGGCCAGCAGGGCGCGCGCATCGCTGTCCATTCGAGCTTTGCGCTGGCCGGCCAGGTCGAGCACAGCTTCGGCAGCTGGCGCGCGACCAGGCTTTTCGATCTTGAGCATGGCCGCTGCAGCCTTGAGTTGCTGAACTTCGCGCGCCAGCTGTGCCTGCGCACGGGCACGTTTTTTGTAGCCGCGCACGGTGTCGCTGATCTCGGCCAAATAACGCGTGCGGGCTGCCGGGACAACCGGGGTCTGGTTGGTGCTGTGGCGAACAACCACCGGCGGTAACAAACCTTCCGTCAGCTTAAGGCCGAGCTGGGTCAGTCTGGGTTTGAGCGCCTGGTAGAGCGCTGTCACACCATCGTCGTTAAAGCGTGCAGCCATCGTGCCAAATACCGGCATGTGCTCCAGTGGCACGCCCCAGGCTTCCTTGTTGCGCTGCACCTGCTTGGCCACATCACGCAGCGCGTCGAGCGCGCCCTTGCGGTCAAACTTGTTGATGGCGACAAACTCGGCAAAGTCCAGCATGTCGATTTTTTCAAGCTGGCTGGCGGCGCCAAACTCGGGCGTCATCACGTATATCGGCACGTCCACATGCGGCACGATGGCCGCGTCGCCCTGACCAATGCCGGATGTTTCGACCACGATCAGGTCAAAGCCTGCGCATTTGCAGGCAGCGATCACGTCGGGCAGGGCGGCTGAAATTTCGCTGCCGAAGTCGCGTGTGGCGAGGCTGCGCATAAAAACCCTTGAACCAGCAGACCATGGATTGATGGCATTCATGCGAATGCGGTCGCCCAGCAGCGCGCCGCCGCTCTTGCGCCGTGACGGATCGATGGAAATCATCGCCACGCGCAGGCTGTCGTTCTGGTCAAGTCGAAAGCGGCGAATGAGTTCATCGGTCAGCGAGGACTTGCCCGCACCACCGGTACCGGTGATTCCGATGACTGCTATGTTTTTAGTAGCTGCTTGTGCACGGATTTGCTGGGCTAGAGGCTCATCTAATGCAGAATTCTCGATGGCTGTGATGAGTTGCGCCAGGGCGCGCCAGGCCATTTCGTCGTGGCCCTCAATCGCCTTCAGCGCAGACGGCGCGAAGCCGGTCAGGTCCTTGTCGCAGCGCATCACCATCTCGCCGATCATGCCGGCCAGACCCATGCGCTGACCATCCTGCGGGCTGAAGATTCGGGCGACGCCATAGTTCTGGAGTTCCTGAATTTCATCCGGCACGATCACGCCGCCGCCGCCACCAAACACCTGAATATGCTCGCCGCCCCGGCTTTTGAGCAGGTCGACCATGTACTTGAAGTACTCGACATGTCCGCCCTGGTAGCTACTGATTGCAATGCCCTGCGCGTCTTCCTGCAGGGCAGCCGTCACCACCTCGTCGACGCTGCGGTTGTGACCCAGGTGAATCACCTCCGCGCCCATGCTTTGCAATATGCGCCGCATGATGTTGATGGCGGCGTCATGCCCGTCAAACAGCGATGCAGCGGTGACAAAACGCACCTTGTGTTGGGGTCTATAGTTGGCTAGGGCCAGGTACTCTGCGGACAGATCGGTCATGGTTTGGCTTCCGGTCGCGGTGGCGCAAAAGCTGGGTGGCCAGACCGCATGGATACGTTTGATCAGTGGGTATTGTTAGTTGACGTTGACGTCAAGGTCAATAGTATGGCTTTCGCCTTTGGTACGGCAAAGCTTTTTAGGACGCTGCGGGTTTCGCAATGAAAAAGGGGCGCCTGCGCGCCCCTTGGTTCCGTGGAACATGGCTCCCATGTCCTTTATGCAGGCTTAAAGCAACAGGCATCAACCATAAAGGTACTTTGGCAGCCACAGCGTCAGGCCGGGCCAGATGTACATAAACACCATGCACAGGATCACGATCAGCATGTAGGGCATCATGCCCGCAAAAATCTGGTTGATCGTCACATGCGCCGGCGAAACCCCCTTCAGGTAGAAGGCGGACATGGCTACCGGCGGCGACAGGAACGCGGCCTGCAGGTTCACGAATACCAGCACGCCCCACAAGATCGGATCGATCTGGAAATGGGCCAGCAAGGGCAGGAAGATGGGCACAAAAATCACCAGGATCTCGGTCCACTCCAGCGGCCAGCCCAGGATGAAAATGATCGCTTGCGACAGCAGCAGGAACTGCAGTGGCGTCAGGTTCATAGACAGCACCCACTCTTCGACCACGCGCTGGCCTCCCAGCAGTGCGAACACTGCCGAGAAAAGCGCGGAGCCGACAAACAGCCAGCACACCATGGAGGTCGTCTTGGCAGTCAGAAACACTGCCTCTTTAATGCGCTGGAAATTCAGGGTTCGTGCATGCCATGCCATCAGAAAGGCGCCGGCAGCCCCCACCGCAGCCGATTCGGTAGCAGTCGTCAGGCCAAACAAAATCACTGCCAGCACCATCAGCGTGAGCAGCGTCAAGGGCATCACAGAAGACACCAGCATCCGAAGAATCTCGAACTGCTCGGAATCAAAGCGCCAGTAGTACCAGGCCAGCAGCACGGCCATCAGGCCGCAGGCAATCCAGAAGCCGGTGTAGAACGCCTCTGGCACGCTGGCCGTCTGTGGGCCTTGTACGGTCGGGTCGCCGAACTGTTGCATCGCCGGCTCAGCTGCGCCTTTGCCGCCTGCAGGCGGCTCCTGGACGTCGGATGAACCGGGTGGCGCGGAGAGGCCGCTGTCGGATCCCAGTTCTTTCAGCTCGGGTTCAGCCGAGGCGGCGGCAGCGGCAGCGGGAGGTTCCGTTACGCCAACCGCAGCGGCGGGTTCTGCCAGCCCTGACGGAGTCGACGCGCCTGCGCTGCTGGCTTTGGCTTGCAAGGTGACTTGTGCAGCATTGGCGTTGTTGTCTTCCTGGGAGTGAATGACCACATACCACCACACCGCCCCCAGCAACCCGATTGCCAGGGCGAGCGGCACCACGGCCATGGTCAGGCTTTTAACCAGAAATCCCCAGGTGATGCGAACGCCTTCTGCACCGCTGCGCAATGCCTTGCCCGGCATGGCCACGGCTGAGAGCAAAGCCACCAGCGTGCGCGGCGTGTATTGGCTGGACATGTGGTCGAGCCATGCCGGCACGTGCACCTTGTTCTGTTCAGGTGACAGCTTGGGCGCGACTTTCGGGTTGATCAAAACCCAGCCGATGATGTAGACCAAATACAGGAAGGCCAGGAAGAATCCTGGGAACATGGCAGCGGCATAGAGTTTGACCACGGACTGGCCAGCCACGGCGGCGTACACAATGATCATGACCGATGGCGGAATCAAGATACCCAGCGTGCCGCCGGCGGTGATCACGCCCGCAGCCAGCCGGGTGTCGTAGCCGGCGTTGAGCATGGGCCGCATGGCGATCACGCCCATCAGCACAACCACGGCCCCTACCAGACCGCTGGCAATGCCCCAGAAGGTGCAGATGATCAGTGTGGTCACCGCCAGCGAGCCCGGCACGCTGCGGAAGGCGAGCTGGACGCTGTGGAACATTTTGTCCACCAGCGCGCCACGTTCCATCACATACCCCATGAGCACAAAGAGCGGGATGGACAGCAGCGTCTCGTTGGTCATGGCACCAAAGGCGCGCTGGACCATCAGGTCGAAAATCTTGTTGTCCAGCCAGCCTGTGGAGGGGTCGTAGAAAGCGACATAGCCAAACAGCATGCCCAGACCCATCAGGGTAAAAGCGGTCGGAAACCCCATCATGATGACCACCACGATGAGGCCAAGCATGGTAATGCCAAGTGCAGCGTTGCTCATGATCAGCCCTTCATCCCTTTGGATTTTTCGATGGCCAGCTCGCGGGCCTCGGCATCGACAAACTCGCTGCTGGCGAGCTGTTGGGCCACAACGTCAGATTCTTCAGCGTCCTTCAGGCGCGGCGTCCACTCACCGGTTTTGATGCAGACCATGCAACGGATGATTTCGGCAATGCCCTGCATCATCACGATGGCGCCGGCCATCGGAATGACGAGTTTGAAGGGATACACCGGGATCGGGTCGGCGTTGAAAGTCTGTTCGCGCATGGCAAGAGAGTCCTGAAAATAGGTCCAGCCGGCCCAGGTCAGCGCCAGGATGCCAGGAATGAAAAACAGGATGTACATGACAACATCGACTGAAGCCTGTGTACGCGGCTTCATGTTGCCGTAGAAGAAGTCGCCCCGCACATGCCCGTCGTGGGCAAGGGTGTAAGCGCCGCCCAGCATGAAGAGGGTGCCGTAAAGCATGTTGTTGACGTCGTAAATCCACGCTGTCGGAGCGTTGAGCGCGTAGCGCTTGAAGACCTCGGCGCAGACCAGCAACATGAGCGCCACGATGAGCCAGGCGGCTGCCTTGCCGACCCAGGTGCTGATCTCGTCAGCCAGATGAAGAACTCGTTGAACAGTCATAAGAAGGTCCTGTTGCCGCTTTTTGGGTCGCAAAAACAAAACCAGCCATCCAGTGAAACCGGATGGCTGGGCTGGTCACGTCAATTCAGGTGATCAGGCTTTTTTCTTGGTGAAGTAATGGTTGTAGGCCATCTTGAAGTCCACCATGTAGTCATTTTGCCACTGGCTGGCGCGGGCGGCAAATGCCTTCTGCGAGTCCAGTACCTTGACGAACAGCGGATTGTCCTTGCTCTTCTTCTCGATCGTCTTGTCCCATGCCTCAAGCTGCGCCTTCAGGATCGCATCAGGCGTCTTGTAGAACTTAATACCTGCTTTCTTCAGCTCGATGTAGTCCTGCGAGTTGCGCTGAATGGCTTTCCAGCTCATGTCTGCACTTGCGGCTTGCACAGCGTAATCGATGATGGATTTCAACTCGGGTGCCAAGGCGTTGTACTTGGCCTTGTTGAACAGGATCTCGAACTGCTCGCCGCTCTGGTGGAAGCTCTGCAGCATGCAGTTCTTGACGACGTCTGGAAAGCCCAGGATACGGTCGGACGTGGCATTGTTGAACTCTGCTGCGTCAATCAGGCCGCGGTCCAGCGCTGGCACGATTTCGCCGCCTGGCAAGGGGTTCACTGCCATGCCGAGTTCGGTGAAGATGTCGACCGACAGACCGACAGTACGGAACTTCAGACCCTTCATGTCTGCCACTTTGGAGATTGGCTTCTTGAACCAGCCAAGTGGCTGTGTGGGCATGGGGCCGAGCAGGTAGGACACGACGTCCATGTTGATCGACTTGTAGATTTCTTCCAGCAGGGCCTTGCCGCCGCCGTAGTTGTGCCACGCCAGTACCATGTTGGGGTCCATGCCGTAGGCAGGGCCCGAGCCCCACAGCGCCAGCGCGGACTGCTTGCCGTAGTGGTAAGCCACCACGCCGTGGCCGCCGTCGAGCGTGCCCTTGTTGACGGCTTCAAGCAGCTGGAATGCAGGCACTACGGCGCCAGATGGCAGCACTTCAATCTTCAGTTTGCCACCAGCCATGTCGTTGACTTTTTTCGCAAAGTCATTGGCGTATTCATGAAAGATGTCTTTGGCAGGCCAGGTGCTCTGAAAGCGCAGGGTAGTGGCGGTTTGTGCGGTGGCCAGCATCGGTGCTGACATGGCGCCTGCGCCGGCTGCAACAGCTGCTCCTTTGAGCAGGTTACGGCGGCGGGGAAGCTTGGCATCTGTCATTCAATTGTCTCCTGTGATGAATAAAACGGTAACCCTTTATTCTTCCTCAAAATGAGGATCGATCAGGTTGGGGTTTTTACTAACGAACACGACTTCCCCATTCAATCAAGTTTCAAGCCCTTGAGCAAAGGGTTAGGTGGCGGGACTTTCAGGTTCAGTTGCAAGAGGGCATCGCGGAGCACCGTTGCAATCATCAGGCTGCGGTGGGTTTTGGAGTCGGCCGGGACAACGGTCCATGGTGCCCAGGCAGTGCTCGTGGCGCCAAGCAAGTCGTCATAGGCCTGCTGGTATTGCTTCCATTGTTTGCGAACTTCCAGGTCTCCCATGCTGAATTTCCAGTGCTTCTCGGGATCGTCGATGCGCTCCTGCAGTCGCTCGCGTTGTTCCTCAAAGCTGATGTGCAGCATGAATTTCAGCACCACCGTGCCGGTTTCAGTGAGCATGCGCTCGAAGTCGTTGATGTGATCAAAGCGCTGTGCCGTCTGCTCTGGGGTGATCCAGCCATTGACCGGCGGAACCAGCACATCTTCGTAGTGGCTACGGTTGAAAATCATGATCTCACCCGCAGCCGGCACTTGCTGGTGAATGCGCCACAGGTAGTCGTGGGCCCGCTCGCCCTCGGTCGGGGCTTTCCAGCCCACCGTGTGCACACCCAGCGGGCTCATGCGGTTGAAGACGTCTCGCAGCGTGCCATCTTTTCCCGATGTATCGGTACCTTGCAGAATCACCAGCAGCTTGTAACGCTTGTCGGCATAAAACAGGTTTTGCAAGGTGTCCAGCTCGCTCGCCAGCGTGGCCACGGCGGCCTTGTCACGCAATTTGTTGCCGCTTGAATAAGGTTTTGCGGCGGGATCAAGCTTGGCCAATTGAAAGCGCCCAGACTTTTTGCCTTCGACAGGCGGGAGCCCAACCATGATGGGCCGCCACGGCGCCAGCTTTTTCTCCGCGGCTTTGCGCAATGAGACAGTGGTGCCGGTACGCGGGCGTGAAGGGGCAGTGAGCATGAGCATCTCCAGTGCTGAGGGCAGAAAAGGGGGGCAGTCAGGTCTGATTCTGCACCAGCGTACTGGCATACTGAAATGCCGCGGGTTCCCAATCTGATCCGCGCCAACCCCTGTCCCGTCCTGGCATGGAACCCGAAAAACCGGAAGACATGAGATGAAACCCATC
>JANOLL010000277.1:0-8558 GCA_031419775.1 Polaromonas sp.
GCTGCGTGTCCACATCGTCAGAGCCGGCAACTTGCGGCGTGTTGTCTTTGATGAAATTGCTCAGCGCCTTGCGCAGGTCGTCCACATTGGCCGAGCAGGCGCGCAACACTTCGGCCGCGCTGGGGTTGTCAAGCAAAGCCAGCAACAGATGTTCGACGGTGATGAACTCGTGGCGCTGCTGACGAGCTTCGACGAAGGCCATGTGCAAGCTGACTTCTAATTCCTGGGCAATCATTGAGTTTCCTTTCGGCTTGCTACGTTAACACTGGGACAACTGACACATTGGATATTGGCCGGAATCGTCACAATTCAATGGGCTCACTGACACACTGAAGTGGATGACCGTTTTTACGGGCTGCTTCGGTCACCTGATCAACTTTGGTTGCTGCCACATCTTTAGAGAATACGCCACACACACCTTTACCATCCAGGTGAATTTTCAGCATGATCTGCGTTGCAGTTTCCCTGTCCTTGTTGAAGAACTCCTGAATCACCACCACCACAAACTCCATGGGTGTGTAGTCATCATTGAGCAACACCACTTGATACATCTGCGGTGGTTTGGTCTTTTGCGGCCGACGCTCCAGCACCACCGACTCGTCGCCGCGCCCGTCTTCGGGTTTGACAACAGGGGGGTTGGACGTGGCAGGAATCTTTGGGGATTGGGTAGCCATGGATTTCATTCTAGCCATCGCTGCTAGCCTGTGTGGCGGATAGGTCATTGACTGGCAATTGGTCGCGATAACGCGACATTTATCACCGCTATTAAGCATTCTTAGACAGCAATAAAAAGCCGCCGCGGGATTGCTCCCGGGCGGCTGACAGGCTGGAATCAAGCCCCTTTACATGTGGTCGATCATGACCTGACCGAATCCGGAACAGCTCACCTGGGTCGCGCCTTCCATCAGTCGGGCAAAGTCGTACGTCACTTTTTTGGATTCAATGGATTTTTCCATCGAGCTGATGATCAGGTCAGCCGCCTCAAACCAGCCCATGTGGCGCAACATCATTTCGGCTGACAGAATTTCAGAACCTGGATTGACGTAATCTTTGCCCGCATATTTGGGCGCCGTGCCATGGGTTGCCTCAAAACAGGCGACCGTATCAGACAGATTAGCGCCCGGTGCAATACCGATACCGCCAACCTGCGCGGCCAGTGCATCAGAAATATAGTCGCCATTAAGGTTGAGCGTTGCCACCACCGAATACTCCGATGGACGCAACAGGATCTGCTGTAAGAAGGCGTCAGCAATCACATCCTTCACCACAATCTCTTTGCCGGTCTTCGGATTCTTGAATGCGCACCACGGGCCGCCGTCTATCAGCTCTGCGCCGAATTCTTTTTGCGCCAAGCCATAAGCCCAATCGCGGAATCCGCCTTCGGTGAATTTCATGATGTTGCCCTTGTGAACAATGGTCACACTGGGCTTGTCATTGTCTATGGCGTACTGAATGGCCTTGCGCACCAGGCGTTCGGTACCCTCGCTGGATACCGGCTTGATTCCAATGCCTGAAGTATTGGGGAAGCGAATTTTCTTGACACCCATTTCATCCTGCAAGAACTTGATAAGCTTTTTGGCTTTGTCGCTGCCGGACTCGAACTCAATACCGGCATAAATATCTTCCGAGTTTTCGCGGAAGATGACCATATTGGTTTTCTGTGGCTCTTTGACTGGCGAAGGCACGCCGGCAAAGTACTGGATCGGGCGCAAACAAACATACAGGTCAAGTTCCTGCCGCATGGCGACGTTCAAGCTGCGAATGCCACCACCAACCGGCGTGGTGAGTGGTCCCTTGATCGACACCACGTAGTCACGTACGGCATGCAGGGTCTCTTCGGGCAGCCAGACATCCGGTCCATAGACCTTGGTCGACTTTTCGCCCGCATAGACTTCCATCCAATGGATTTTTTTCTTGCCACCGTAAGCCTTGGCCACCGCGGCATCTACCACCTTCAGCATCACGGGGGTAATGTCAGCACCGGTGCCGTCGCCCTCGATAAAGGGAATGACTGGTTCGTCCGGCACATTCAGGGAGTGATCGGCATTGACCGTTATTTTTTGGCCCTGGGCGGGCACTTTGATGTGCTGGTACATGTTTTAGGGGGATCCGTTAATCGCCTTTGGCGGCAAAAAAGTCCGGCTGCAAGCCTGACCACTTGGTTAAAAGCTCTTAAATTCTAGCTGGAAAGCCGTTTTTCAAAAAAAAGTGAGCCATTTGTCAACCGATTCCAAACTGGGGTCGTTACGGGAGGGCCTCCGAACAAATCGGGGTATTTTTTCCAATAACGTTATTTCAGGAAATTCCAAATGAACAAAATTCTTGCCGCTCTGATCTCCAGCCTGTTCGCTGTTGGCGCTTTTGCCGCTGGCCATGCCGGCGCTCCTATGGCTGCTGCTTCCAAGCCAGCCGCTGCTGCACCTGCAGCTGCTACCCCAGCAACGCCAGCCACCCCAGCTGCTCCAGCCGCCAAAGCTGAAGCCAAGGCCGACGCTAAGCCAGCCGCCATGACCAAAGAAGAAAAAGCCGCTGCAAAAGCTGCCAAGAAAGAAAAAGCTGCTGCTGCCAAGAAAGCAAAAGCTGACGCTGCTGCCGCCAAGAAAGCTGAAGCCAAGCCAGCTGCCAAGTAATTCTTACTTGCCAAGTTGAAAAGCCCGCATCTTGCGGGCTTTTTTGTGGCAGTTTGATGATGCGGTCTTATTTCGGGGATATCGCTAAACTGCTAATCATGACCCTCTTGTCTCTCTCTATTAGCAACTCCCGACTGATTGGGCTGGCCTTGGCTAGCTTTTTTCTGTTGCCAGCTTTGTCGAGCACTGCAAGCGCACAAGAGCAAGGTAGTCCGCAGTTGACGCTTCAACGAGTGAAGCTATCGGCCGGCATGCACCAAATTGATGCGCAAGTAGCTGCTTCACCCGATGAGCGTCAAATCGGCTTGATGTTCCGCAAAGAGATGCCTCAACATGAAGGCATGATTTTTGTCTTTGAACAAGCTGCCCAGCAATGCTTCTGGATGAAAAATACGCTATTGCCTCTGACAGCAGCCTTCCTGTCAGACGACGGCACCATCGTCAACCTTGCAGATATGAAACCGCAAACGATGCAGTCACATTGCTCAGACAAGCCGGTGCGCTACGTACTGGAAATGAACCGGGGCTGGTTCACTAAAAAAGGCATCAAGGTGGGTAGCAAGCTGCAGGGTCCGCTTTTTCGCGCTTCTCGCTAATCGCCCCTCCCCCCTTAACTCTCATCATTAATCAAAAAAGCCGGCTTGAAGTCGGCTTTTTTTGTGCTCAGACCATCAGGCGAAATTGGCTTCGGCAAAGCTCCAGTTGACCAAGCTGGACAAGAAGGTCTCAACAAACTTGGGCCGCATGTTGCGGTAATCGATGTAATAGGCGTGCTCCCATACATCGACGGTCAATAAAGCCTTGTCGGCTGTGGTGAGCGGAGTACCCGCTGGCCCGGTGTTGACGATGTCTACGCTGCCGTCTGGTTTCTTCACCAGCCAGGTCCAGCCGGAGCCAAAGTTGCCCACAGCAGATTTGACAAAGGCCTCTTTAAAAGCCGCGTACGAGCCGAACTTGGCGTTGATGGCAGTAGCCAGCGCGCCGCCGGGCTCACCGCCGCCAGCAGGCTTCATGCAGCTCCAGAAAAAAGTGTGGTTCCAGATTTGTGCGGCATTGTTGTACACGCCGCCGCTGGATTTTTTGATGATTTCCTCCAGCGTCATCGCTTCAAACTCTGTGCCTTTTTGGAGGTTGTTGAGATTGACCACGTAGGCATTGTGATGCTTGCCATGGTGGTATTCAAACGCTTCTTTGCTGTAATTGGGAGCCAAGGCGTCGATGGCGTAGGGCAGTGGAGGGAGTTGGTGTTCCATGATTTTTTCCTTTATGAAATGAGACGAGGCCATAAACAGGGTAGCCGCAGATTGTAAAAAACTAAATCAGCCGTGGCGCCGATACCGTCAAATCGACCTCGCCATCAACAAGGGTAGCCCGCAGCGGCTGACCGATAACCATGCCCACGCTGCTGGTGATCGCTTGCCCGTCAGTATTACTCAGCCACGCATAGCCGCGCTTGAGAACCAGTTTGGGATTGAGCAAGTCCAGACGCAGGCGAGCGTGCTCAAGTCGCTGCGCCTGACGCTGAACGGCGCTGCTCGCTGCAACGGGAAGCACCGTCTCCATGCGGGCCAGGTCGCTCATGGCCCGCTGAAGGCAGTTGCCAACCGCATGGTGCATATGTTGCCCGTAGGCGGCGAGGCTGGCATGCTGACGGGTCACGAAATGCGAAGGCCGCCCGACGCGCGCTGCGGCATGATCCAGTCGTTGGTGCCGCATCTGCACCAGTCGGTCCACTGCACGGTGCTGACGGGATCGCAGCAGATCCAGCAGGTCCTTACATACCGCCTGAGGCTGGGCGCACAGCTCCGCCGCGGCAGTGGGCGTCGGGGCTCGAAGGTCTGCGCAAAAGTCCGCAATGGTGAAGTCAGTTTCGTGGCCCACACCGCTAACAACCGCCATGGGCGAGGTCACAATCGTTCGGGCTAAGTGCTCATCATTGAATGCCCATAAATCTTCCATGGCACCGCCGCCTCGGACCAGCAGCAACACATCAACCTCGTTCCGCTGGTAGGCCTGAAGCAAGGCTTCGCGCAATTCGCTGGCGGCCTGGCCGCCCTGAACGCTGGCCGGATAAATCATCACAGGAATATGCGGTGCCCGACGCTGCAATGCGGTCACCACATCATGCAGCGCTGCGGCACCAAGCGAGGTCACGACGCCGATGGCGCGAGGCATCAAGGGCAAGGGCCTTTTTCGCCCTGAATCAAACAGTCCCTCGGCTTCCAGACGGGCTTTAAGCTGTACGAATTGCTCGAAAAGACTGCCCTGCCCGGCTTGCTGTAGGGACTCCACGATCAACTGCAGTTCACCCCGCGTCTCGTAGACACCCAAGCGACCACGCAGCTCAACGCGTTGCCCGTCACGAGGCGAGAAGTCAAGTAGTGATGCGGCCCTGCGAAACATGGCGCACCGAATTTGCCCTTGATCATCCTTCAGAGAAAAATAGCAGTGCCCACTTGCAGCTCGTGAAAAGCCAGAAATTTCGCCCTGAACGGTGATGGGATTGAAGCGGGATTCCAGGCTGTCAGCGATGGCCCGCAGCAACGCGCCGACCGGCCAAATCCGCACGTTGCCAGCCGCCGCATCGGGAAGAGCCCGAGCAGGTTGCGTCAGATCACTGGAGGCCTCAATCATGTCGAAACCCGTGTCGTAGGCGGGGGCAATACTCCACAACCAACCACTCACCGCAATCGGTGCGGAGGTTTTGACTAGAAAGGACAGTGCAAGTCATGTAAGCCATTGAATTTGAACCTTTAATTTCTGCTTAAAAATTCATCGTTTTGTCATATTGCAGAGCTGGTGCGGCTTCGGCGCATGCCAATCCTTACTTGCCCACAAAGTTATCCACAACATCTGTGGGCGTCGGCCTACAGACAACCCTGTTTGAGCTACCCGCCCCAAATCAGGCTACTTGCCCTCCCTAAGCAGAGAAGCCCCAGGTCTCGGTAAGCCATAATTCAGGACAATTTATCCGCCAGGAGACGTGTATTGTTTTCAATCATACAAGCCGCAGGATGGCCTATTTGGCCCCTGGTCGCCTGTTCCGTTCTGGCCCTGGCGCTGGTCATCGAGCGTTTCAGCAGTCTGCAGACTCGCAAGGTGGCACCCTTGAAGCTGCTTGACGAGGCGGTGACGGTTTCGCGCTCGTCCATCCCTTCTCCCGATGTAGTGACCCAGCTCGAACAAAACTCCTTGCTAGGTGAAATTTTGGCCAGTGGGTTTCGCGCACTCAACGCCCATCCCCGTATCAGTGAAGATGACCTGCGTGCCACGCTAGAGGGCTCGGGCCGCCAAGCTGCCCATCAACTCGAACGCTACCTCGCTGCGCTGGCGACGATTGCCTCGGCAGCCCCCTTGCTGGGCCTGTTGGGGACTGTGATAGGCATGATCGAGATTTTTGGTTCGCAAGCCGGCAGCGGTGTGACCAATGCTACGGGCGGTAACCCAGCACAATTGGCGCAGGGTATTTCGATTGCCCTCTACAACACGGCCTTTGGCCTGATCGTCGCTATTCCCTCACTGATTTTTTGGCGCTATTTCAGGGCACGCGTAGACAGTTATTTGCTCACAATGGAGTTGTCCTCTGAACGTTTCTTGCGCCACCTCAACACCCTGCGCCAACCATGAACTTTCGTCAGGGTTCGCGCGACGAACCCGAAATCAATCTGATCCCGTTCATCGACGTCTTGCTGGTCGTGCTGATCTTTCTCATGCTCTCCACCACCTACAGCAAATTCACTGAGTTACAAATCAAGCTGCCGATTGCCGACGCAGAACAGCAGCGTGACTACCCCAAGGAAGTGATAGTGTCGGTGGGCAGTGACGGACGGTACAGCATCAATCGCATTCCCGTCGATGGCCGAAGTGTGGAAATTCTTGGCAGCGCCTTGGTTCAGGCCGCAAAAGCAGGAAAAGATAGCGTGATCATCATCAGCGCAGACGCCAGCGCGACTCACCAATCGGTCATCTCCGTGATGGAAGCTGCCCGCCGAAATGGGCTCTCCCAAATCACCTTTGCCACGCAAAACGCGGCCCAGGCGGGTGCGCGCTAGCGCTGGCTGAGGCCAGCTTGTCCGGCGTCCAGACATGGTGCTCAGGGCGTGAAAATCACCCTCCAAAACGCCTGGCGCACCCGAGGCTTTTTGGCGCATGTGTTGTGGCCCGTTGCCCTTCTTTATGGCTTGGTCGTCAGGCTGCGCAAAACGTTTTACCGCAGGGGTATTTTTAAGGTTGAGCGGATCGATGTGCCAGTTATCGTGGTCGGCAACCTGGTGGCGGGAGGCGCGGGCAAAACTCCGCTGGTCATGGCGCTGGTGCGGCATCTGCAAGCGCGAGGTATGCGGGTCGGGGTAGTGTCACGGGGATATGGCCGCAAGACGTCGGACTGCCGGGAAGTCTTTGCGGATTCTCCTGTTTCAGATGCGGGTGATGAGCCAGTCCTTATCAAACGGTCCACACATGCTCCTGTTTTTGTAGCAAATCGACGACCTGAAGCCGCTCGAGCCTTGCTGAGCGCCTATCCGGCAACACAACTTGTGGTTTGCGATGACGGCTTGCAGCACTATGCATTGGCCAGAGACATTGAAGTTGCAGTTTTCGATGATCGCGGCATCGGCAACGGCTGGCTGCTCCCGGCAGGGCCGCTGCGTGAGCCCTGGCCCCAGGACTTAAAGGCAAGCTGTCCAGTCGTGTTGCACACCGGTCAAACGCCTGCTTTTGCCGGCTACACATCGTCCAGGCGGCTCGCCAGCCACGCCACGGCAGCAGACGGTAGCAAAATCGAGTTGAGTAGCCTTTTCGGACGCCCCTTACTGGCGCTGGCTGGAATTGCCAACCCCCAGGCTTTTTTTTCCATGCTCACCAACTCGGGGCTTATTCTGGCTCGGACCATCAGCCTGCCAGATCATCACGATTTTTCACATGACAGATTGGATGTGAGTCCGGGCCTGACCGTTCTGTGTACCGAAAAAGATGCAATCAAGCTGTTCGAACGTCCGGAAATGGCTTCGATTCAACTGTTGTCGGTTCCCCTGGAATTTGAGCCAGAAGCGGTGTTTTTCGACGCTATCGACAAGCTGGTGGCTGCGTTGATTTCTCCATTACCATCTGCGCATGGACATTAAATTGCTCGAACTGCTGGTCTGCCCCGTGACCAAAGGTCCGCTCGACTACGACCGTCAAAAGCAGGAATTGGTCTCCCGAAGCGCGCGCCTCGCCTACCCCGTTCGTGATGGCTTGCCGATCATGCTGGAGACCGAAGCGCGCACGCTCAGCGATGAAGAACTTGGACGGTAATGGCGTACTGATTCGGCCTCGGCATGGGTTTTAGCGTCATCATTCCTGCGCGCCTGGCGTCGACCCGGCTGCCTAACAAACCCTTGGCGGACATTGGCGGAGCGCCGATGGTGGTACGCGTGGCACAGCGTGCCCTGATGAGCGGTGCAGCCCAAGTGGTGGTAGCGACCGACAGCCAAGAAGTCATTGAGAAATGTGCGGCTTTTTCGATTCACGCCGTGCTGACCAGTGCTCACCACGCCAGCGGCAGCGACCGGCTGGCTGAAGCCTGCACCATCCTCGGCCTGCCCGACGAAGCTCAAGTAGTCAATGTTCAGGGTGACGAGCCGATGATTGATCCGCTCCTGATTCAGGCTGTCGCGCAATTGCTGGCCCGCCGACCAGACTGCGCCATGACCACTGCCGCCCATGAGCTGGACGAACTGGCCGATTTCCTGAATCCGAACGTGGTCAAAGTGGTACTCGATGCGCAGCAGACTGCGCTTTATTTCAGTCGCGCTCCGGTCCCCGCCGCGCGTGACGCAGCAGGCCAAGCCTGGTGGAAATCCGGTGACTACCCCAAACCGCTTCGGCATGTAGGTATTTATGGATACCGAGTGGGCTTTATCAAGCTGTTTCCTGAGCTGCCACCTG
>JANOLL010000278.1:0-1554 GCA_031419775.1 Polaromonas sp.
CGATGTTCTTTTTCAGACCTTCATCGCCCTCGGCCGGGCCGTGTTGCAGAGGCATCTTGCCGCCGATGAAACCCATCTGCTGGGCCAGGTGAGGCGGTTCTGTTCAGCGCGGGGCTGGACGTCAGCGTGCTCCGACCCAGCGTGATTTTTGGTGCCGAAGATAAATTTTTAAACACTTTTGCCAGTCTGCAAAAACTGTTTCCGGTGATTCCCCTGGCCGGCAGCACCGCCCGGTTTCAGCCGGTGTGGGTCGAAGATGTGGCCAGCGCACTGGTCAAGTGCCTGGAAGACAAATCCACCATCGGGCAAATCTATGAAGCCTGCGGGCCGGAGGTTTTTACCTTGAAGCAATTAGTGCAGTTAGCGGGTCGCTACAGCGGTGTCAATGACGGCGAGGGTCGCCCTATCATCGGTCTGCCCGATGCGCTGGCCCGCCTGCAAGCTGCGCTGATGGAACTCGCGCCCGGCGAGCCCATCATGAGCCGCGACAACCTCGACGCGATGAAGGCCGACAACGTCGCCAGTGGAGTGTTGCCGGGCCTGGAGGCGCTCGGCATCACGCCGTCGGCGCTTGGAGCCATTGCTCCGTTTTATTTGGGCGCGCAGGGCCTGCGCAGCGGACTGATGGCCAAGCGCAAGACTGCCGGACGGTTTTAGGCGTGCTCAAGCTCTACATCGGCAACAAGAACTATTCGTCATGGTCGATGCGGTCATGGGTATTGCTGCATCAGGCGGGCATTGAATTTGAAGAGGTGATGGTCCGCTTTGACGCGTTTTCGGCTGGCTCCGATTTCAGGCGGGTCATCGACCAGCTGACCCCCGCCGGCAAGGTTCCGGTGCTGGTGGACAAGGATTGGGTGATCTGGGACACGCTCGCGATTGCCGAATACCTGGCCGAAAAATATCCCGATAAAGCCCTGTGGCCGCGAGATCCCTTTGCGCGGGCCCGGGCCCGCAGCCTGTGCGCCGAAATGCACAGCGGCTTTGGCGCACTGCGTTCGGCCTGCCCCATGAACATCGAGGCCAATCTGCCCCATCAGGGTCAGCTGATCTGGCGCGACAAGCCAGCCGTGCGCAGCGACGTGGCGCGCATCGTGGCGATGTGGAGCGAACTGCTTGAACAACACAAGGGACCGATGCTGTTCGGGCCATTCGGTATCGTCGACGCTTTTTATGCACCGGTGTGCATGCGACTGAAAAGCTATGCGCTGCCGGTCCCCGCCAATATCACGGCCTACATCGAACGCCTGTGCAAGCTGCCCGGCGTCAAGGCCTGGCTAGATGCCGCCTTGCTTGAAATGGACTTCCGAGATTTTGAAGAGCCCTACCGGCTAAAGCGCTAACCTTTCCCCGGCCCCCTCCCCCCGGAAACACGGCTCGCTAAACTGTCGGCATGCAAATTTACATGGTCGGCGGTGCGGTGCGCGATGCCTTGCTGGGCCTGCCGGTGCAAGACCGCGACTGGGTGGTGGTGGGCAGCACGCCCGAGGCGCTGAGCGCGCTGGGCTTCCTGCCGGTAGGCAAGGACTTTCCGGTTTTTTTGCACCCCGACAC
>JANOLL010000279.1:0-8911 GCA_031419775.1 Polaromonas sp.
GCTTTGGCCGTGGTGTAGGCGGGGTCGGTTTTCCACTCGGGTTTGCCCAGTGCGTCGCAAATCGGCTCCCAGGCGTGACCCTGGACAGTGAAATAGATGTAGGCATTGGGGTCGGTTTCCCAGCCCTTGCACTTCAGAATCCAGCCGGGCTGACCGCCGCCGCCGGCATTGGCGCCGCGCGGCACGACGCCGTCTTTGAAGGCTTCCATTTCATGCGGATACTGCGGGTACTCTTCCAGGTAGCCAAGGTTGTCCAGACGCAACTGGTCGCGCATTTTGACGCGGCACAGGTTGAGCACACTGTCCTGCATGGACACGGCGACTTTTTGGCCCTTGCCAGTCTGCTGGCGGCCGATGTAAGCCGTCAAAATACCGATGGCCAGGTGCATGCCGGTATTGCTGTCGCCCAAAGCGGCAGACGAAATGGTGGGACCTGAATTCTCGCCCTTCCAGTAGCCAGTGGTGGACGCTGCGCCGCCTGCACACTGGGCCACGTTTTCATAAACCTTCAGGTCTTCGTAGTGGTGGCCGTCAGAGAAACCCTTGACGGATGCCAGAATCATTTTTGGGTTGAGTGACTGGATGTGTTCCCAGGTGAATCCCATACGGTCCAGCGCGCCGGGACCAAAGTTCTCGACCATCACGTCGGATTCCTTGATTAGCCTCTCGAGGACTTCCTTACCTTCTGCCTTTTTGGTGTCCAGCGTCAGGCCGCGCTTGTTGCTGTTAAGCATGGTGAAGTACAGCGCGTCGGCATCGGGAATGTCACGCAGCTGGCTGCGGGTCACGTCGCCAGAACCAGGGCGTTCGACCTTGATCACGTCAGCGCCAAACCAGGCCAGCATCTGGGTACAGGCGGGACCGGCTTGCACGTGCGTGAAGTCGATGATCTTGATGCCTTTGAGGGGCTTGTTTCCGGACATATTTTTCTCCTTGTGGGTTGCTTGTGAAATTACTTTTTATTCGCCGCGCTGGTCGGGTTCAGACTGGTGATGCGACCACTTTCAGTGCCAGCGGTTTCATCAATGACGGCGTTGATCAGGGTGGGCTTGCCGGAAGCGACAGCTTCGTTAAGCGCTGTTTCCAGTTCGGCAGGCGTGGTGGCATGGACCCCAGTGCCGCCGAATGCCTCCATCATCCTATCGTAGCGTGCATTCTTGACGAACACAGTCGGCGCAACGTCTTTGCCACCTGAAGGGTTCACGTCGGTGCCGCGGTAGATGCCATTGTTGTTGAAAACGACCACGCATACCGGCAGGTTGTAGCGGCAGATCGTCTCGACCTCCATGCCGCTAAAGCCGAAGGCACTGTCGCCCTCGATGGCAATGACCGGCTTGCCAGTAACCACTGCCGCCGCGACTGAAAATCCCATACCGATGCCCATGATGCCCCAGGTACCGACGTCCAGCCGCTTGCGCGGCAGGTACATGTCGACGATGCTTCGGGCGAAATCCAGCGTGTTGGCGCCTTCATTGACCACAATCGCTTCTGGATTGGCCTTGACGGTATTACGAATCACATTGAGCGCGCTCTGGAAGCTCATCACTGGCGGATTCTTCGCCAATGTCTCAGCCATCTTGGCGATGTTCTTGTCGCGACGCTCGTAGACGGTGCCGGTCCATTCGGCAGGCGGTTTGGCCCAGTTCGCACCCATTGCGGCAACCAGCGCGGACGCGCAGGAACCGATGTCGCCTACCAGCGGCGCAGCGACGGCCACATTGCTGTCCATTTCGGTCGGGGCGATGTCGATCTGGATGAATTGGCGCGTGGCGGCATTGGCGCCGCCCCAGGTCTTGCCTTTACCGTGAGAAAGCAGCCAATTCAGGCGGGCGCCCACCAGCATCACCACGTCGGCTTCGGCCAGCACAAACGAACGTGCGGCCGATGCAGACTGCTCGTGGGTGTCTGGCAGCAGGCCCTTGGCCATCGACATCGGAAGGTAAGGAATGCCAGATTTTTCAACCAGGGCACGGATATCGGCATCCGCCTGAGCATACGAAGCACCCTTTCCGAGAATGATCAGCGGCCGTTTAGCCCCCTTGAGCAGGGTCAAGGCGCGCTGGATGGAATCTGGTGCAGGTATCTGGCGCGGCGCAGGATCGACCACCTTGATCAATGACTTCTTGCCAGCTAATGCGTCCATGGTCTGGCTAAACAATTTGGCCGGAAGGTCAAGGTAAACACCACCCGGACGACCCGAGACTGCCGAGCGGATGGCTCGTGCAATACCAACACCAATGTCTTCAGCGTGGAGAATACGGAAGGCCGCTTTGCACAAAGGCTTGGCGATGGCCAGCTGGTCCATTTCCTCGTAGTCACCTTGCTGTAAATCGACGATTTCGCGCTCGCTTGAGCCGCTGATCAAAATCATGGGAAAGCAATTGGTGGTTGCATTGGTCAGCGCAGTCAGGCCGTTTAAAAACCCGGGGGCCGACACCGTCAGGCAGATACCTGGCTTTTGTTGGAGATAACCGGCCGCTGCTGCAGCATTGCCGGCGTGCTGCTCGTGGCGAAACGAAATGACCCGCATACCTTCGGCCTGTGCTTTTCGCGTGAGATCGGTGATGGGAATCCCCGGCACGCAAAAGATGGTGTCGATGTCGTTTAATTTCAGCGCGTCGATAACGAGGTGAAACCCGTCTGTCGTTTCTGGCGAATTGGCTTCATTTGTCATGGTGTGGAGCTTTTCTTAGTTTAATTTCCTGGGTACTGTCTCGGTGTGGAAGCGAGTATGGGGCTGACGTTGAAAAAACTCGTTGACCCAGGTCAAAGTGCCCTAATTTTTCGCTTCTTGACTTCAGCGGCATAGCACTGTTGCGACCGACAGAACCCCATCTACGAATGGCCGTCGAGCGCGACTTGGACTCAACAGGATATGATACGAAGCCAGTTCGATCGCACCCTTGATCACGGTCAATTTTGTAGTATTTGCATAGTGCTAACGGCTTTCATGTGCCGAGCCAACCGCCACAGCAGCCATGTTGCCAGTCGCCAATCACCCCGATAGAAACATCATTCGAGTTCAGCTTGCTCAAAACGTCGTTTTGCGGGGCATGTCGGCCGAGCAAAGTGCAGAACTGGAGTCCATGCTGGTAATCGTCGACTGCAAAAAGGGCGATTTTCTGCTGCATCAGGGAGTGCGCCAGATGGAGCAGTACTTCGTTTTGCAGGGCATCTTGAAGCGCGTCGTGACCAATGAACAGGCCAAGGAGATGATTCTCCGGTTTGCAGACGAACACGAGATTGAAACCAGCTACGCGGCATGGCGCCTTGGAACGCCGACACCCTACAGCACCGTTTGCGTGACCAAGGCACAGGTGGCCAAGCTATCGCTTTCAGATTGGGTAGCCTTTTTGGACCGGCACCCCAAAATCAAAGACTCTTTTGAGTACTGCGTCATGGGTTTGATGAGCGAGGTGATGGCCCACACCATCACGCTGCATCTGCTCGATGCGCCAGGTCGCGTTCAGCGGTTTCAGCGCAAGCATCCCGAGTTGTTTGAGCGCATTCCGAAAAAAGAACTGGCCTCTTACCTGAATCTGTCTGCCGAAACGCTGAGCCGGCTGAAGCAGCGCGGAAAAATCTGAAAGGATCTCAATCCAATCTCCGCACCGTACTCCGCACGTCACCTGGCAACTCGCTACAAGCCCATTTGGCATTGCACCTTACCGTTACAGCTGCGGGGTTGTTGCAGCGTTAATCAACAGGTTGTTCAACAGCAAACTCTTTGGACTTGGGTGGCCTGACCTTGGCAATCAGGCGGGACAGCAGGGGCCAGAAAAGCAAAATCAGAGCCAGCGCAGTGATACCGCCGACTAGTGGGTTGGACCACATGATGGACAGATTTCCCTGCGAGACCAGCATGGCTTGCCGGAAAGAGTCTTCAGCCTTGTCGCCCAATACCAGTGCAAGCACCAGTGGAGCCAGCGGGTAATCCAGCTTTTTGAACAGGTATCCCACCACACCAAACACCATCATCAGCCAGATGTCCAGCATCGCGCTGTGTACGGTGTAGGCACCGATTGCGCAGATCACCACAATGACGGGCGCAATGATGGAGAAGGGAATTCTCAAAATGGAGGCAAACAGCGGCACGGTGGTTAACACCACGATCAAGCCGACGAGGTTGCCAAGATACATGCTGGCGATCAAGCCCCAGACAAAATCTTTCTGCTCGACAAACAGCAGCGGCCCTGGCTGAAGGCCCCAAATGAGCAGGCCGCCCAGCAACACAGCGGCGGTCGGCGAGCCTGGGATGCCAAGCGCAAGCATAGGGAGCAGGGCGCTGGTGCCAGCGGCGTGGGCTGCGGTTTCAGGAGCAATCACGCCTTCAATTTGGCCGGTACCAAACTTGGCGCCGTCCTTAGACATTTTTTTAGCAATGCCGTAGCTCATAAAAGAAGCAGGAGTCGCGCCGCCAGGGGTGATACCCATCCACATTCCGATCAAAGAGCTCCTGACAGAAGTTGCCCAGTACTTGGGTAGCTTCTTCCAGGTTTCCAACACGACTTTCGAATCAATCTTTGCGCTCTTGCCTGAGAAAGCAAGGCCTTCTTCCATCGACAACAAGATTTCACCGATACCAAACAGCCCGATCACGCCAATCAGAAAGTCAAAGCCGCGCATCAGATCGGGAATGCCAAAGGTCAGGCGAAGTTGGCCTGTCACAGTATCCATGCCGACCGCTGCCAAAGCAAAGCCGATGGCCATGGACGCCAGAATCTTGAAGGGAGAGCCCTTGCCCATGCCTACAAAACTGCAGAAAGTTAAGAGATAAACAGCAAAAAATTCTGGTGGTCCAAACTTGAGTGCGAACTTGGCGACCAGTGGCGCCATGAAAGTGATCATCACGACTGCAACAAAGGCCCCCACAAACGAGGATGTGAAAGCAGCCGTCAAGGCTGCACCTGCGCGGCCATCCTGAGCCATGGGGTAGCCGTCAAAAGTCGTGGCGACTGACCAAGGCTCACCCGGAATGTTGAAGAGAATGGAGGTGATGGCGCCGCCGAACAGCGCGCCCCAGTAGATGCACGACAGCATGATGATGGCCGAGGTCGGGGACATCGTGAACGTCAAAGGCAACAAAATAGCCACGCCATTCGCCCCACCCAATCCAGGCAGTACGCCGATCAGCACGCCGAGAATAATGCCCACGAACATCAGAAGAATGTTCATCGGCGTCATGATGACGCTGAAGCCGTGGAAAAGTGCGTTTAGTTCGTCCATGAGATTATTTGTGTTTGTGCGTTCAGTGAGCGAAAAGCCATGCGAAAGGGTCAATAGCCCAGAAATCTCAAGGGATCAAACATGCCTTTGAAAAGAGGCACCTTGAACCAAACCTCAAACATGAAGAAAAATAGCACGATGACAGCCAATGACACGATCACGCTTTTCATCCAGGAATAGTTGCCCAGAAAAATCATGAAAAGGGCGATGTAAATCGCCGACGCCACGTAGAGGCCAACCAGCTGAACCGCTGCGACATAAAAAAGAGCCGGAATCAGGACTTGAAGCACACGTTTGAGCTGGTCGGAGTCCACAAAAATGTCGGTGTTTTTGGTTTTTCCGATCAGAGCCTGAAACAAAATTCCGACGCCCGAGATGCACAAGAGAACACCAATGATGAAGGGGAAATAACCTGATCCAGGGCCGTCACTGGTCCAGCCCGCGCCGAGCTTGTATCCCCCATGAACCACCACGATCCCCATGATGATCACGCCGAGGGCGATCACCGCCTCGACGATATAGGTAGGAACGCCGGTACGTGGACCCGTACCTGCCTCGTTGTTTGACTCCATCGGGGAACTCCTGCTACTTATTATTGTGGCGCGGACATCGCGCGGGGCTGTAAAAAAGGCCGGCAAACTATGCCGGCCCATATTCAACGCTCTAGCCTTATTTGGCAATAAAGCCGGCTTCCTTCATCAGCTCACGATGCTTGTTTTCTGCGGTGCCCAACCACTTGGTAAATTCGTCGCCAGTCATGGAAGTCGGATTGAAAGCGCCTTTCTCAATGTACTCTTTCCACTCAGGTGTTTCGCGAACTTTTTTGAGCATGTTGACGTAGAACTCAAGCTGGTCCTTGGAGACTCCAGGAGGCATGAAGACACCCCTTAGCATGGTGTAGTCGGTCGACACGCCAGCTTCTTTGCAGGTCGGAATATCACCCCAGGACTGGGTGTCTGTGACCTTTGCCTTGTAGGGCATGCGCTTCTCGTCGAAAACACACAGTGGCCGCAATTGACCAGCGCGCCACTGCGCCACGGCTTCGATCGGGTTGTTGACAGTTGAATCAACGTGCTTGCCTACCAGCTGCACCGCAACATCTCCACCCCCCTTGAAGGGAACATAGATGAATTTTGTACCGGTTGCACGCTCCACGCCTACCGTCAAAATCTGATCTTCCTGTTTGGAGCCCGTACCCCCCATTTTAAATTTGTTAGGACCGCCAGCCTTGACTGCTGCAAGGTAGTCCTTGGCGTTCTTGTGTGGGCTTTCGTTGTTCACCCACAGCAAAAACTGGTCGAGTGCCATCATGGAGACGGGTGAAATGTCGCGCCAGTTAAAAGGCACGCCGGTTGCGAGTGGGGTCGTGAAGATGTTGGACAGCGAGACCACGATTTTGTGGGGATCGCCCTTGGCTTCTTTGACGCTAAGAAAGCCCTCCGCACCAGCACCGCCGGATTTGTTAACCACGATCAGTGGCTCTTTCATCAGCTTGTGCTTGATAACGATGCCCTGAATGAGCCGAGCCATCTGGTCTGCACCTCCGCCGGTTCCAGCCGGTACGACAAACTCGACGGGCTTGGTTGGCTCCCAAGCCGCATGAGCGGGCGTTGCGAAAGCGCAGATTGCGGCGGTAATGGGGGCCAATACGCTAAGGGTTGCGACGGCGCTTTTGAATTTCGTTTTCATGATTTGTCTCCTGTGTGATCCGTTGGTTCGAAGGCTGGCCGGCACTTTATTTCAGCCAACCTCACCTACAACGTCTTTATCGTCCTACTGGGGGACTGAAATGTCCTTGATGCGGATCAATGTTTATGTATTTGCCATCAATTTAGGGGTTTGTCCTATGCCCTGTTCCGAATGAAGCCTTCTTGCTTTCAAAAGCATGATTCATCGCAACAAAAAGTAAATGGCCAGTACATAAAGCACCGAAGCAAAGACCTTTTTCAGGGGTTGAATGTCCATCCGGTGCGCGGTGCGCGCGCCGATCGGTGCCGTGATGATGCTGGCCACTGAAATCACGACCAGACCCGGAAGGTAAAGATAGCCAATTGATCCTGACGGCATCTGCTGCAGTCCCTGTCCGGCCAATATGTAGCCAATTGTTCCCGCCACGGCAATCGGAAACCCTAGCGCTGCGGACGTGCCAACTGCGTCGTGAATTTTCACATTGCACCAGGTCATGAAAGGCACGGAAACGAATGCGCCGCCTGCGCCAACCAATGACGACAGCATTCCGATCAACCATCCCATGCTGAAGGTCGCAATGCGGCCGGGTAAGGTACGGCCGGCCATGGGTTTGCGATCCATGAACATTTGGGTGGCTGAAAAGGCGACAAAAATTGCAAACAGAACGCCCAATACCTTGCCCGGCAACGCTACCGCCATGTGGGCGCCGAACAGCGAGCCCAGCAAGATGCCGGGCGCCAGTATTCGCACAATTGGCCATAGCACGGCGCCCCGTGCGTGATGTGCGCGCACCGATGAAAGAGAGGTAAAGCAAATGGTAGCCAGCGAGGTGGCCACCGCCATTTTCACGCTGTACTCAGCAGGGAAGCCCTTTGAGTCAAGTATGAAGGTTAGAAAGGGCACCGTTAACATGCCCCCACCAATGCCCAGAAGACCCGCCAGAAATCCCGTGCTCGCGCCAAGCATGATGAGCTCAACAATCAACAATGGCTCGATCAGCATCATGATTGTTTGCCTGGCTACCGCCAGGCTTGACGTGCCGGCGATGGTTGAAGAAAGGTGTCTGCGAGTGCCACTGGACCGTCATCCTGAACCAGGGTTCAGGTGGGCGAGGGCAGTCTTGCTTCGGGCTCGTCTGACGCGAGACGATCACACCTGCAAAACAATGTACCAAGCCCGTGCTCTATGAGCATTGGTTCAAGGAAATATAAAGCCCAACGCGCATCGCAGACGGCTCGATTGTAGGCCTTTGGTCCCCGCCTCAAACAGCACTTTTCATCCGATACAGACGGATAAGAAAATGCGACTAGAGCAGCCGCCCATCTTCACCAAGAACGGCATCGAGACGCTTGAGCAACGCGGCCAGTTCAGGCTGGCTGTTTTCATTCTCGGCACCAGATAATGCAGCGCGGGCTGCTTGGGGCACGGCAACTTCAGCTACGCTGCGATCGGGTAGTTCAAAGGCCAGGTTGAGTGCGGCCAGCACCGCGATACGGTCTCTGGCCTTGATTTTTCCGGCGTCCCGAATTTTGCACATTGCCAGATCGACCCGGTTGACGGCGTCGAGCATGCGCGCATCACCGTTTTCAGGACAGCCGAGTAGGTAACTCTGCCCCATGATTTGTACTTCCAGCTGTTTCATCAGTCAGTTCCCGAGGGGAGAGTCAGAGGTTGGTATTGGCGTTTTCCGGCAACCGTTCAAGCAGGGCCTCGACACGCGCGCGCGCGGCACTGAGCCTCGATTTCAGCGAATCCCGTTCGTGGGTCAGCACAGTGACCTGTTCGGCCAGCAAGTTGTTGGTTCTCAACAGTTCCTCGTAGCGCAGCAACAGGCGATCCACCCGCTCGGTTAGGCGAGCGGCCAGTGGGTCGATGGGGGTGGGATTGGCCATGTTGTTCGGATTGTAGGGTTTACCTGCCACCCAAGCGTAGAATCCAGGTCGTTGGTGCTCGCGGTGTGGTTCACACGCCGCAGTTCAACGGGAAGCAGGGTGAA
>JANOLL010000280.1:0-2247 GCA_031419775.1 Polaromonas sp.
CTCTCCACAAGGGATTGATTGACGTGATGACTGTTGGAATCCACCAGCCGATTGTAAAAAGTATTGTCTGGACCGACGAAGTCGCCACGCAAGCTTATGCACACGCGCTGGCCAGGCAGCCGGCTCTCTGCCATGCCCTGATCGCGCTGCACGGCGACCTCGGTGCAGGAAAAACCACGCTGGTACGCCACCTGTTGCAGGCCCTCGGTGTGACGGGTCGCATCAAAAGTCCGACCTACGCCGTGGTGGAGCCTTACACTTTGGCCTCGGCTCGATCTGGTGAAAGACAGAACATCTGGCATTTTGATTTTTACCGCTTCAACGACCCGCGCGAATGGGAAGAGGCAGGCTTTCGCGATATTTTTGCGAGTCCAGGACTCAAGCTGGTGGAGTGGCCCGAAAAAGCCGGCGACCACCTGCCACAGGCCGACCTGCAAATCGCTATTGACGTGCGAGCCGATGAATCGCGCTTCGCCACCCTCACCGCGCTGACCAGCCTTGGCAGGGAGCTGCTGGCGTGAACCAGCTCCGTTTGCGCCACTCACTGAGCCGCCGCAGTGCCTTGCAACTGGGCAGCGTGGTGCTGCTGCTGGGGGTCCAGCACATTGCACGCGGTGCAACGATTGTGGCGGTGCGGGTTTGGCCAGCCAAGGACTACACACGACTGACCATTGAGTCCGATGGCGAGATCAGGGCGCGACAGTTTTTTGTTGCGGAGCCGCCGCGCCTGGCAGTCGACATTGAAGGCATCGACCTGATACCGGCACTGCGTGAACTGGTGGCCAAGGTGAAGTCGGACGACCCCAATATTTCAGGCATACGGGTGGGTCAAAACGCACCGGGCGTGGTGCGGCTGGTGATAGACCTCAAGCGGCCCATCCTGCCTCAAGTGTTCACGTTGCCCCCGGTGGCCGCTTACCAGCATCGGCTGGTACTGGACCTTTACCCGGCTCAAGCCGCTGACCCGCTGGAAGCACTGATTGCTGAAAGACTGGCGGACAAAAGCCCGGGCAGCCCGCGATCCGAGACGCCAGCGGCGGTTAATGATCCCCTCGGCGAACTGATGGCTCAGCGCGCCGCCAGATCATTGAACACGCCGGCGCAGCCAGGCGACTCCAAATCGGCCCCCGCCAATGGCAGCATCACCGGCAACGCAGGCTCTTCAGCAAAAAGCAAGACCGACCGCCTTGTCATCGTGGCGCTGGACCCTGGCCATGGCGGTGAAGACCCGGGCGCGATCGGGCCAGGTGGCACGCGTGAAAAAGACGTGGTGCTGCAAATCGCGCAACGGCTGCGGGACCGGATTAACCAGCAGCCCAACATGCGGGCTTACCTGACGCGCGATGCTGATTTTTTTGTGCCCCTGCACATCCGCGTACAGAAAGCGCGGCGGGTGCAGGCTGACCTGTTCATCAGCATCCATGCGGACGCGTTCTTTACTGAGCGGCCACAGGGCGCCAGCGTGTTTGCGCTCAGCGACCGAGGAGCGTCCAGCAGCGCGGCCAAGTGGATGGCCGACAAGGAAAACTCGGCCGACTTGGTGGGCGGCGTGAATGTCAAAGCGAAGGACGCCCAGGTACAAAAAGCATTGCTGGACATGAGTACCACCGCGCAGATCAATGACAGCCTGAAATTGGGCAGTGCCATGCTGGGCGAAATTGGCAGCGTCGGCAAACTTCATAAACGCCGGGTCGAACAAGCCGGCTTTGCAGTGCTGAAAGCCCCCCGACATTCCAAGTGTGCTGGTCGAAACCGCTTTCATCAGCAACCCCGATGAAGAGGCCAAATTGCGAAGCGACGACTACCAGGTACAACTTGCGGACGCCCTGATGCGGGGCATTACCCGCTACTTTGCCCGCAACCCGCCGCTGGCGCGCAATCGGGCCCTGTAGCCTCAAGGGTCAGGCGAGTCCGACCCGGATCAGGCCGGTCAGCCCGGCTTGAACATCCTGTTTACAGCGTTCCGCGCGCCCACGGTCCCCAGATGGCAAAGGTGATACCTGGTGTCTGGATATTGACAAACAGCGTATTTCCTTTCGAGTCAAAACATGCGCCGGCAAACTCTTTGTCGCGGTAGTCTTCCGGCGCCACTTTCTTGCTAGAGCTGGCGATATGCTGGGGGGTCAGGTTGACATTGTTCTTGGCGAAGATATAAGTCGAGCCATTTGGCATCAAGCCCATCAGGCGGTCACCAAATCCGAATTCATCGGCCACGCCGCCGCCGTCTTCGCAGAGCAGTAAGCCGCC
>JANOLL010000281.1:0-2617 GCA_031419775.1 Polaromonas sp.
CCCAGAAAGCCCAGCGGTATGTACAGCTGAATCATGAAGGCATTCACCATGACCAGGTCGCCCAGCGTCATGCGGCCGTCGACCACACCCTGCGTGGCACGCCACAGCATGGCGACCAGACCGACTGCGATGATCAGCTGTTGACCGGTGTTGAGCAAGCTCAGGGTGGTCTGGCTTTTTATCGCTGCACGTCGGTATTTTTGCAAGCTCTCGTCATAGCGATTGGCTTCAAAATTTTCGTTATTGAAGTATTTGACGGTTTCGTAATTGAGCAGGGAGTCGATGGCGCGGCTGTGCGCCGACGAATCGAGCTCGTTCATCTGTTTGCGAAACTTGGTACGCCACTCCGTCACGGTCACCGTGAAAGTGATGTAAAGCACCAGCGCCGTCAACGTGATCCAGGCAAACCAGATATCAAACTTCACCGCCAGAATGCTCAACACCAGCGCCACTTCAATCAGCGTGGGGATGATGCTGTACAGCGAATACGAAATCAGCGAATGCACACCGCGCGTGCCGCGTTCGATGTCACGCGTCATGCCGCCGGTTTGTCGCTCCAGATGAAAGCGCAAGCTCAGCGCATGCAGGTGCCGAAACACCTGAAGCGAAATCTTGCGTGAAGCCCCTTCAGTGGCCTTGGAAAAAACCAGCTCGCGCAATTCGGTGAACAGCGAGGTCGACAAACGCAGCAGGCCATAGCCCAGCAGCAGGGCAGCGGGCACCACCAGCACAGCCTGCACGTTGCCAGGCTTGAGGTTCATGGTGTCAACCAGGTTTTTAAGCAGCAGCGGCACGCCAACGTTGCCCAGCTTGGCACACACCATGAAGCTCAGGGCCGCCAGAACCCGCCACTTGTAGTCCCAGAGGTAAGGGAACAGGCGTTTAAGGGTGTCCAGATCCGAGCGTACCGGCTGAGGCTGACCAGAACCAGTCGGCTGGTGCGGCATGGCAAGGGAAGATTCAGCACCGGAAGCTCGGGAGCGCATCAGTCACAATCATTGAGGTTTATTAATTTCTTCATGGATTGTGCCTATGTCCCCAGAATCAAGCGCCCACCCAGCCAGTGTCCCGATTGATCTCACGGTTGAGCTACCGGTAGACAAGGAACTGGTGCTTAAGGTGATTCCCATGCCAGCGGACTGCAACGCCAATGGCGACATCTTTGGCGGCTGGGTCATGGCTCAAGTCGACCTGGCTGGTTCAGTGGTACCGGCGCGATACGTGGATGGGCGCATGGCGACGGTGGCGGTTAACCAGTTCATCTTCAAGCAACCAGTCAAGGTGGGCGACATCCTGTCATTTTTTGCCAGCGTTACGCGTGTTGGCACCACGTCTATCACGGTACAGGTCGAGGTCTTTGCCGAGCGTTTTCGCAGCCAGGGGAGGTACATCAAAGTGACCGAGGCGAGCCTGACTTATGTGGCCATTGATGATTTTGGCAGGCCACGAAAAATCGTCAAAGCCTGAAGCCAATTCAATCCGATTGGTCCGATTTCAGGACACGATGTAGGCCGCTGCGCCTGTCGACAAGAGTTGACCATCAGCGCCAAAAAATTCCATGCGGGTGTTGGCTACCCGCGAGCCCAGTCGCAGCACTTCGGCCCGCAGATCAAAGTGCTCACCGATGCCAGGGCGCAAGTAGTCGACTCGCAAATCAATCGTGCCGAGCCGGGCAAAACGCTGCAGGCGTTGCGCGGGCGGCTCATCCCGGTGGCGCACACCGATGGCCGCCATGACAGCCAGCCCGCCGACGGCGTCTAGTCCGGCACTGATGGCGCCACCGTGAATGCGGTGGTGGGTGTAGTGACCGATCAAGTCCGGCCGCATGGTGATGCGGGCACTCACGCAGCTGGTCTGAAGCGACGTAATTTTCAAGCCGAGAAGCTTGTTGAAGACTATTTTGTTTTCGAATAGGTCTGTCAATCCTTCGATGAAGGCTGCTTCAAATGACGAGTTCTGCGCGCTGTCACTAGAGGGTGTGTCCATGCCGAGATTGTGCTGCAGGTACGCGTTCAGCGTAGTCAAAGGGCTGACTGGCGTCGCCGCGTCCTACAGGTCTCACGCCTGCATGACTACATCGTCCATTGGCTTCGTCTGTGAACATCAAGCAGCCAGTTCGAATCTCCGATTGCACTGCGGTGCACTGGCGAGGTGATTCCCCATAACTAATCTCTCCTACCCTCCTAATTTGCAAGGAACAAGATGAAGCCTAATGATGCCTTTTACGGCGCACGCACACTGTTTGCGACCATGATGTTGAGTGCGATGGCCGTAGGCTGCGGTGGAGGCGGCGACGGCCGAGACCCTATTTTGGGTACCGGTGGTAACGGGGTCATTAACGCCATTGCGCCCTCGTCGACAATTGCTGGAGTGGGCGCGGGATCAGGTGTGGGCGCGGGTGCCCCCTCTATCCTAGCTTCAGCCGCTCGTTATGGCGTCTTTGGCGGCTCTGCAGGCATGACCAACACCGGCCCCAACACCAGGATTGACGGTACCGGCGCGACCGCTGACATCGGCACCATCGCCACCGCCACCTCCTCCGTCACCGGGTTTCATGACTCGGCACCGTCAGACATTTACACCGAAGTGGCAGGCGTCAATGTTGGAAACGTGACCG
>JANOLL010000282.1:0-5633 GCA_031419775.1 Polaromonas sp.
GCCAGCTTTTCAGGATGGTCGCGCAGGGCGCGGGGCTTGTTGAAAACTCTTGCACCCTCGCGCTCGGCCTGCTCAAGAAGATGGGTGCTGTAGAAAAACTCGCTGTCGAACGGCGGGTCTTTGCGCATCACCACGGCATCGCATTGCGCCAGCACCTGTGGCCGTTCGTCAGGATGTGTCTGGCGCGAGGTAAACCAGGGATCAAGGTCACCCGTCAGGGTGATGTCGCGCACAAAAGCCATGACCTGTTCACCACGCTGCCAGCGTAGGTCCTTGGGCTCGCAAACAGACAGCGTGTAGCCACGTTTTTGGGCCTCGCGCAGCATCACGAAGGTCGTGTCTTTTTGAATCTTGAAGGATTCGAGCGGGTCGGCTACAAAAAGCAGGTTCATGGCCGAGAGCTTAACTGCGAATGGCTTGCCCGGCTTCAACAGACCCAGCTGAAAAGGACACCTTCAGCGGGTCAGATTTCAATCTTGCTACCCAGTTCCACCACCGAGTTGTTCGGCAAATTCAGAAAATCTGCCACGCCGCCAGCGTTGTGGTGCATCTGTGCAAACAGCTTCTCGCGCCACGGCGCCATGCCACTGCCCAGGGTGGGGATCACCACGTCTCGCGACAAAAAGTAGCTGGTGGTCATCACGTCGAGCTCACAGCCCCGGTTTCTGATGCTTTGCAGCGCACGGGGCACGTCGGGGTCGTTCTTGAAACCGTAGTGGATCACCACTTGCCAGCAATGATGGCCGAGTGATTCAATCGCCAGGCGCTTGTCCATCCCGATCCACGGCACCTCATGGCTACGCACCGTGACGAAAAGATTTTGCTCGTGCAGCACCTTGTTGTGCTTGAGGTTGTGCAACAAGGCATTCGGAACGGTGCCGGTCTCTGCAGTTAAAAATATCGCCGTTCCCTGCACCCGCGCCGGAGGACTGACGAACACCGATTCAAGGAAAGCCGGCAGGTCAATCGCGTCGGAGCGTAACTTGTCGTTCAACATGGCCCGGCCCTCTTTCCAGGTCATCATCAGCGTGAAAATGACGCCGCCAATAACGAGCGGAAACCAGCCCCCAGCAAACAGTTTCATGAGGTTGGATGCAAAAAAAGCAAAATCAACCAAGAAGAATATTCCGGTTGCAGCGACGCAGAGCCATAGCGGGTATTTCCAGCCGTAGCGAATCACATAGAAAGTCAAAATCGTGGTGATCAGCATGTCGGTACACACGGCAATCCCGTAAGCTGCCGCCAGATTGCTCGACGAACGGAACATGACCACCGCCAGCACGATCGTGACAAACAAGCCCCAGTTCACAAACGGGATGTAAATTTGCCCGGTGTCGCGCACGCTGGTGTGCTGAATATTCAGACGCGGTAAATAACCCAACTGAATCACCTGCTTAGTCACGCTGAATGCGCCCGTGATCAGCGCCTGCGAGGCAATCACAGTGGCCATGGTGGCCAGCAGCACCAGCGGTATCAGAGCCCATTCTGGTGCCATCAGGTAAAACGGATTTTTCACTGCTTCCGGGTTTTTCAGCAGCAGCGCGCCCTGACCAAAATAATTGAGCGTCAGCGCAGGCATCACCACTGTGAACCAAGCCAGCCGGATCGGTTTTTTACCGAAGTGTCCCAGATCGGCATACAAGGCCTCGGCGCCCGTCACGCACAGCACGACCGCGCCGAGAATGATGAAGGTGGTGCCAGGGTTGTGCCACATGAACAGCACCGCAAAGTGCGGGCTGATCGCTTTCAGAATTACCGGATTGGTCAGAATCTGGAGCACCCCCAGCAGGGCGAGCACGCCAAACCAGACCAGCGTGATCGGCCCGAAAAATTTGCCGATTCCGGCCGTGCCGCGCTTTTGAACAAAGAACAGGGCGAACAAAATCACCAGGGTTACCGGAATCACATACTGTTTGAATGCCGGAGAAATGATCTCCAGACCTTCTACCGCCGACAGAACAGAAATAGCCGGCGTGATGACGCCGTCACCATAAAACAGTGAGGTGCCAAAAATGCCGATGACCAGCAACACGCGCCTAAGCTGCGGCTTGTCTTTGACGGCTTGAGACGCCAGCGCCAGCATGGCAACCAGCCCGCCCTCGCCGTGGTTGTCGGCCCGAAGCACCAGCACCACGTACTTGATGGACACGATGACGGTCAATGTCCAGAAGAAAATGGACAAAATGCCGTAAATGTTGTCGGGTGTGAAGGCCACATGCCCCGCGCCAAACACCTCTTTGACGGCATACAGCACGCTGGTGCCAATATCGCCGTAGACGACGCCGATGGCGCTGAGGGTGAGCGCCGCTAGGGATGATTTTTTACTTGACACAAAAAATTCCCGTCTTGTGACTTGATGGTGAGGTCACCGTCAGAACAGCGGGAATGGTTATTTTGGGGAACACCATTGTGCGCTCAGCCGATGCGCTTGCAAATCGCCCCGGGTCAGGAATCTAGTAATTCGTCAATTTGTTGCAGCGCAGCAACTTTAATCAACGCCTACCGTTCGTCCTATGGGGACAAGATGGATCACTCGTAAATCTCGGCGTCCGGATCGGTAGCTTCCAGCTCGTAACTGGCCGCCAGCATGGCCAGCCGGCCGATCACGCCATACATGTAGAAACGGTTGGGGCTGCTGGAGCCTGGCTTTTCGCCGGGTTGAGGTAAGCGCCCACTGTCAGCAAAAGCAAGTGGCACAAAGCTCGCACCCGGAGCATTGAGATTTTCATCCACACCCCGCTCGGCGTGTACCCGGTAAAAGCCGCCGACCACATAGCGGTCCATCATGTAAACCACCGGCTCGGCCACGGCGTCGTTGACACGCTCGTTGGTCAACACGCCTTCCTGGATGATCACTTCCGACAGCGGCTGGCCGTCCTTGGTGGTGCTCATCTTGTTTTTGCTCTTGCGGTTCAGTGCGTCCAGGTCCTTGACGTCACGCACCGTCATGATGCCCATGCCGTAAGTACCGTTGTCGGCCTTCACGACCACGAACGGCTTTTCATTAATGCCGTATTCCTTGTACTTGCGCTTGACTTTGCCGAGCAGGGCATCGACGTTGGTGGTCAGGCAGTCCATGCCCTTGCCTTCTGCAAAATTCACTTCGCCGCATTGCGCGAACATTGGGTTGATCAGCCACGGGTCAACGCCCAACAGCTTTCCAAAGCGCTTGGACACTTCCTCATAGGCTTTGAAATGCCGGGACTTGCGCCGCACGGACCAACTGCCGTGCAGCGGCGGCAGGAGGTATTGCTCATTCAAGTCCTCCAGAATGCCGGGGATGCCCACCGACAGATCGTTGTTCAGCAAGATAGTGCAAGGGTCGAAATCCTTCAGGCCAAGCCGGTTTTTAACCCGGATCAGCGGCTCGATCGTGATGCTTTCCCCGGTGGGCAGATCCAGCGTCGTCGGCTCCTTGATGTCAGCAGAAAGCGAACCAAAACGCACGTTCAGGCCAGCCTGGTGAAAAATGCGTTTGAGCTGCAACACATTGGCCAGATAGAACGAGTTGCGGGTGTGGTTTTCCGGGACCACCAGCAGATTGCGCGCTTCCGGGCAGATTTTTTCAATCGCGGCCATCGCGGCTTGAACCGCAAGCGGCAGCATCTGCGGCGTCAGATTGTTCCAGCCGCCCGGATACAGGTTGGTATCGACAGGAGCCAATTTGAAACCGGCATTGCGGACATCAACCGAAGTGTAAAACGGTGGCGTATGCTCCATCCATTCCAGCCGGAACCAGCGCTCAATAGCCGGCATGGAGTCGAGGATGCGCTGCTCCAACTCGTTGATAGGCCCGTTCAAGGCGGTGATGAGATGCGGAACCATGCGGCCACTTTCAAAAACGCAGTGCCTGAGGAAAGTCAGGACCGCAAGGCTGGATTTTAAAGAACTTGGGCCGGGTTGCCCACTTGCAAGAGCGCGCTGAGCCGCAACGCAGGTGTTGCGCGCCGGCGGGCGGCTTCAGGTGCGCACTTCCCCGTCACCCATCACCACGTACTTCAATGAGGTCAAGCCTTCTATCCCTACCGGGCCTCTGGCGTGAAACTTGTCGGTCGAAATGCCGATTTCGGCGCCCAGTCCAAACTCAAACCCATCGGCGAAGCGGGTGCTCGCGTTCACCATCACGCTGGCCGAATCGACCTCGCGCAGAAAGCGCTGCGCATGCATGTGGTCGCGTGTGATGATGGCGTCGGTGTGGTGGCTGCTGTACTGGTTGATGTGGGCAATCGCTTCGTCGAGCCCGGCCACAAGCTTGATGCTGATGATGGGCGCCAGGTACTCTTCATACCAGTCCTGCTCAGTTGCCGGAACGATGTTTGCTACTAATTTAATAGCTGTATTCGAGCGTAGTAGCTGGGCTACAGCCTCATCGCATCGCATTTCCACGCCTTTTTCAGCATAAATGGCAGCAATCTTGGGCAAAAAGGAATCCGCCACGCCGCGCGCCACCAGCAGGCCTTCACTGGCGTTGCAAGGGCTGTATTTTTGGGTTTTGGCGTTGTCTGCTATTCGTACTGCCATGTCCACGTCGCACGGGTCATCGACATACACATGGCAATTGCCGTCGAGGTGCTTGATGACTGGCACCTTGGCGTCACGGCTGATGCGCGCGATCAGACCCTTGCCGCCACGCGGAATGATCACATCGACAAACTGCGGCATGCTGATCAACTGGCCGACGGCTTCGCGGTCGGTGGTCGGCACCAGTTGTACCACTTCGGCGGGCAAACCGGCAGATACCAATGCCTGCTGCACCAGCGCCGCCAGCGCCTTGTTCGACTCGATCGCTTCCGAGCCGCCGCGCAAGATGCAGGCATTGCCGCTTTTGATGGCCAGACTCGCCGCTTCAATCGTGACGTTGGGGCGGCTCTCGTAAATCATGCCGAACACGCCAATCGGCACCCGCATCTGGCCGACGCGGATACCGCTGGGCTGCTGCTTCATGCCAATGATCTCGCCAATCACATCAGGCATGGCGGCGAGCTGCTCACAACCCAGGGCGACGGTGGCTATGATTTTGGCGTCGAGCTTGAGCCGGTCCACCAGCGGCGCGGCCAGACCGGCGGCCGTGGCACGATCCAGGTCCCGCTGGTTGGCCACCTGCAACGTAGGCAGGCTTTGGCGCAGGAGAGCAGCCAAAGCGGTCAACGCTCTGTTTTTTATAGCGGATGGTGCCCGTGCCATGCTGGCTGAAGCCGTTTTTGCCTTCAAACCCAGGCTTTGCATCAAGCGCGCAATGTCCTCTGCATGCACTGCCTGCTCGGCCTTCGTCATGGCGACATGCGCGTCAGAGTGGTCGGGAGCGTTCATGACTCTATTTTGCCGCACTGGGCGCGGCACATCCAGACTATCTCAGCGCCGCCCGCTTGGAGCCGAGCACTGCGCGCAGACCATACCGGCCAGCCGGTGCAGCGCCTGCCAGCCGGTGGCAGGCCAATCGGGTTGCTTCAGACCCTTACAGATGCCATCGACGGTGTGTGCTGCCTGCAGTAAATTGGCCATCGCCTGATTGCTAACAGTGGGCAAGACGCGCTCGAACAATTTTTCTTTCACACCCCAGACGCGGTTTTCGCGCAGCGCCATCGGCATCGGTCGGCCAGCCGTCATCGCGTCTTTCACGCGCTTCAGGCTGC
>JANOLL010000283.1:0-5915 GCA_031419775.1 Polaromonas sp.
GGGTTGTAAACGCTGTCGCCCTTTTTCAGGACACCGGAATACACGCGCACGAACGTGAGTTGGCCAACGAAGGGGTCCGTCATCAGCTTGAACGCCAGCGCAGAAAATTTCTCGCTGTCGTCCGCCTTGCGGGTGACGGGCGCTTCATCTTCATCCATACCTTTAACCGGCGGAATGTCGATGGGCGACGGCATGAATTCGATCACGGCATCGAGCATGCGCTGAACACCCTTGTTCTTGAAGGCCGAGCCGCAATACATGGGCTGGATCTCGCTGGCGATGGTACGCGTGCGGATGCCGAACTTGATTTCTTCTTCGGTCAGCTCACCCTCTTCGAGGTATTTGTTCATGAGTTCTTCGGACGCCTCGGCTGCTGCCTCGACCATCTTTTCGCGCCATTCCTTGGCCAGCTCAAGCAGTTCAGCCGGAATTTCGCGGTAGTCGAACTTCATACCCTGAGACGCTTCGTCCCAGATGATGGCCTTCATCTTGATCAGATCGACCACACCGGTGAAGTTTTCTTCCGCGCCAATGGGGATCACCATGGGCACGGGGCTGGCCTTCAGACGCAGTTTCATCTGCTCCACGACCTTGAAGAAGTTGGCACCAGTACGGTCCATCTTGTTGACAAAGGCCAGACGCGGCACCTTGTACTTGTTGGCCTGGCGCCAGACGGTCTCGGACTGGGGCTGCACGCCGCCCACGGCACAGTACACCATGCAGGCGCCATCCAGTACACGCATGGAACGCTCGACTTCAATCGTGAAGTCAACGTGGCCGGGGGTGTCGATGATGTTGATGCGGTGCTCAGGCAAGGATGTGTCCATGCCCTTCCAGAAGCAGGTGGTTGCAGCGGAAGTAATCGTGATGCCACGCTCCTGCTCCTGCTCCATCCAGTCCATGGTGGCCGCGCCGTCATGAACTTCACCGATTTTGTGGTTGACACCGGTATAAAAGAGAATCCGCTCGGTGGTAGTGGTTTTGCCGGCATCAATGTGCGCGGAAATACCGATGTTGCGGTAGTTTTGAATGGGAGTAGCGCGGGACATAGATTGCTCCTAGCGGATCAAAGTTTCGGTCGCTGCGCTCCCGTGATACTTTGCTCCGGATTAATAAACGGTTAAAAAGCTAGGGGCGGCCCGTCGCTTTTTATAATTCAAATGCATGGGGCGGCGCACTGGCGCCGCAACCCTTCCACCGCCGTGAAATTGCTTAGAAACGGAAGTGACTGAAGGCCTTGTTGGCTTCTGCCATGCGGTGAACTTCGTCACGCTTTTTCATCGCGCCGCCACGGCCTTCGGTGGCTTCCATCAGTTCATTGGCCAGACGCAAAGACATCGACTTCTCGCCGCGTTTCTTGGCGGCTTCTTTCAACCAGCGCATCGCCAGAGCCATGCGGCGAACTGGACGAACCTCGACGGGCACCTGATAGTTGGCACCACCGACGCGGCGGGATTTCACTTCAACCATAGGCTTGATGTTGCCGATGGCCATATGAAAAGCCTCGAGTGGGTCTTTGCCAGGGTTCTTTTTCTCGATAAAGTCGAGCGCGCCATAAATAATGCGCTCGGCGACGGCCTTTTTGCCGCCTTGCATGATCACGTTCATGAATTTGGCAAGATCAACATCGCCAAATTTTGGATCTGGAAGAATTTCTCGTTTAGGGACTTCGCGACGACGTGGCATTTTTTCACCTCTTTGCTTCAGTTGGCACCGTCTTTTGACAGCGCCGCGAGAGTTATAAAACCCTCACTTACTCGACCGGCACAACAATTTGCGCTTGGGTCACTTCGCTTGACTCACCTGCCAGGGCGGGCCAAACACCAACTTTTTCACCTTGTTTTGACGCTGTCATGACAACAGCGCCAGGTGCGGGCAAGTTAGCCCGTGCCGCCAGGTCTTATTTGACCTTTGGCTTTTTCGCGCCGTATTTGGAGCGCGACTGCTTGCGGTCTTTGACGCCTTGCAGGTCGAGCGAGCCGCGGACGATGTGGTAACGCACACCGGGCAAGTCCTTGACACGACCACCGCGAACCAGCACAACGCTGTGTTCCTGCAGGTTGTGTCCTTCGCCGCCGATGTAGGAAATGATTTCAAACCCATTGGTCAGGCGCACTTTGGCGACTTTACGCAGAGCGGAGTTTGGCTTTTTAGGCGTCGTGGTGTACACCCGGGTGCATACACCGCGGCGCTGCGGTGAGTTTTCCATCGCAGGGCTTTTGGACTTGATCTTTTCGACCTCGCGCCCCTGACGGACTAGCTGGTTAATGGTTGGCATGGAAAAACGTCCCTAAACGTTTGGAAACTAACAAGAAAAACCGTGATTTGCCGTTTTGGACGTGAAAACGGAAACCTCTCTGGAAATCCAGAAAAGCCTTCTAGTGTAGCAGTTCGGGTCCCAAACTGCAATCTGGGCGCGGATACCGGCGCGGCGGCCGGTGCGAAGTCGCTTTGCTCCAGATCATTTTATCCAGAGCCGCACAGCGTCCCACGCGCGACCCAAAACCCCAGCCTCTTCGACGGCTTCAAGCACCACCAGCGGCACCTCAGCGATGACAGCCGGGCTCTCGCCCGACGTCACCATCAAACTGCCAAGGCGCTGACCGCGACCGAAAGGCGCCACCAGCGGTTCGGGCCGGGAGACCTGGGTCTTAAGCTTGGATGCGCTACCGACTGGCACAGCCACCACGATGGCCTGAAACTGCCCTAGTTTGACAGTGGCATCTTTGCCCTTCCAAACACTCGGCGAAGCGACCGCCTGGCCGCCGTCGAACAGCTTGACGGCTTCAAAAGCGCTGTAGCCCCAGTTGAGCAATTTTTGTGACTCGTTGGCCCGCGCGCTGTCACTGGTCGTACCCAGAACAATTGCCAGCAGCCGCCGCGAACCTGGCGCGCCGCCAACACCCAGATTGGGAAAGTCCCGCCGTGCGGTCGCAATCATGCAGTAACCGGCGGCTTCGGTATGGCCAGTTTTCAGGCCGTCCACGCTGGGGTCACGGAACAGCAAGGTATTGCGATTGGTGTCGTTGGCGGCAGGCGTGCCGGGGTAGCGGTACTTTTTGATGGCTGAAAAGCCGATGTAGTCAGGAAAATCTGCCATCAGGCGCGTCGCCAGAATACTCAGGTCCCTGGCCGTGGTGGTGTGACCCGGTGCGGTCAGACCTTCCGGATTTTTGTAACTGGTGGACTTCATGCCCAGCGCCTTGGCCTGCTGGTTCATGAGTTGGACGAAATGCTCGACACTTCCGCCTACGCCCTCGGCAAGCGCCATGGTAGCGTCGTTACCAGACTGAACCACCATGCCCTTGATCAGGTCTTCTACCGGCACCTGCATTTTCGGGTCGATGAACATTCGGGACCCTGGCATTTTCCAGGCCCGCTCGCTCACGCCGAAGGTCTGCTTGAGGTCGATCTTTTTGGCCTTGAGCGCATCAAACACCAGATACTCCGTCATCAGCTTGGTGAGCGACGCTGGTTCAACCGGTGTGTCGATATCCTTGGCGGCCAGAATCTGGTTGGCTGTGACGTCGACCAGCAAATAAGAGCGTGCCGCGATTTCAGGGGCCTGCGGTGCCTGGGCCATCGCCAGGGGTGCAAAAAAGAGGCAGGAAACCAGCCCCCACATGGCAGCCGCAGCGCTGCGGGAGGCCCCAAGAGCCTTGAAAAAACGATGCATTGAGGAAACCCGAAAGCTCAAAAAGAGCCAGAAGACAGATGGCGGACCACCAGATTTTTAAGGAGTGGCAATTGTCCATGAAAGAAATGGCCGCCACCAGGCACAACCGTAACCGGAAGTTGCTGTGGCCGGGCCCAATCGAGCACAGCCGAAAGCGCCACGGTGTCGTCCTGCTCGCCGTGGACCACCAGCGTTTTGAAGTGCGCCGAAGTGTCCACCGGGGCGGCCACTGACCGGCTGACGCTGGTGCCCACCAATACCAGCTTGTCGATCTCACGGGTCGGGCGCAAGCACTCATGTGCGTGGGTGGTCACAAATGCGCCGAACGAAAAACCAGCCAGGCAGATCGGTCCCTGCGGCGCCATGGCTGCGACCACTGCCAGCAGGTCATCAAGCTCTCCGCGGCCCTCGTCGTGCGCACCCTCGGTCCCGCCAACACCCCGAAAGTTAAAGCGGAGCGCGGTCCAACCGCACTGGGTGAACGCACGGGCCAGTGTTTGCACCACCTTGTTGTCCAGCGTGCCGCCAAACAGCGGATGCGGATGCGCTATCACCGCGACACCCTTGGCGGCCACCCCACTTGCGGGCTGGTCCAGCGCAATCTCGATGGCGCCGGCATTGCCCTGCAACAGAGATTTTTGAGTTTGCGTGTTCAAGAACGGTCCTCAGTTCAAAAAGGTTTTTGCTACCAATAATATAGCTAGTTGCTCTTTAATTGATTGGGCTACCAGTCAAAACGCCTAGAAAATGAAATAGCGAGAGGTCTTCAGCGTCCGACGTCTGCAGGAATCACCAGTCGCTCAACGATCAAGCCATTTTTAAGGTGTGACTCGACAATATCGTCAATATCCTGCTGGTCGACAAAGGTGTACCAGACCGCTTCGGGGTACACCACGGCCACAGGCCCTGCGGCGCAACGGTCCAGACAGCCGGCCTTGTTGACCCGGACCTTGCCGGCGCCAGACAAGCCCGCCTCCTTGACCTGGGCTTTGCAGCGGTCAAACCCCGCCTGCGCGCGGTGGTCTGCGCAGCAATCTTCGCCACCCTTGCGCTGATTGAGACAGAAAAAAATGTGCCGTTCATAGTAGGGGGCTGCGGGCGCGGTGCGGGTCGATTTAGCCAGTGTCATGGCCTTATTTTACGTTTCCGTCACGGCTCAGGGCTTGCCAGCAGCGAGCGGCTGCTCCCGCCCTGACAGCCTGACCAGAAGATACAACAAGGCCAGATAAGGCCAGAGCCAGCCAAGCCACTGCACCACGCCGTGAAAACGGATGAAGCGCCCTTGCTCCCAGGTTTGCAGGGTTTGCGCAAAATAGGCACTGGCAGGTGCCTGATTGAGCAGGACCAGTTGAATCGCCAATGCAAGCAGTGCAAAAGCCGCCGCGCCGTGCCGCCGCACTGGGAGCAACATCATGGCCAGCAGCGCTGACAGATACAAGCCCACGCGAACCGGCGCGTCGAGCCAGGCCCAAGCATGCTCGGGGCCATAACTGAGCGCAGCCGACAGCGCTGAAACACCGACGGCCACAGCCAGCACAAACACTGAAAAAATGGCGCGCTGCCCCAGGGTGCGAATCACACAGTAGCCCAGCAGGCAAGGTATCAGCGCGCCCAGCGCAACGCAGACCAGTTCGGCTACCGGGACCAGCGGTTGAAGCTCGATTTCACGCACCGGCAGCCAGTCGAGAAAAGGCGTGTCCGCCAGCGCCTCCGTGAGCGCCATTTCCAGTCGTTCAAACACTTGGCCAAGGCCCATGGGAACCGATGCCGGAAACAGCAAGGCAATCGGCCACAACACCAGCAGGGCCAGCGCGCCGCGGGCGTCAGGTGCAAACCAGCGGGCGCGAAACCGGCTCCAACGGTCGACTACGCCGGTTTTCTGCAGCAGCCAGGCAGCCCAGGCACCGGCTCCCGCGCCAGCGGTATTGAGAACCAGATCCAGATTGGAAGGTACGCGTGAGGGCAGGTAGCTCTGCAAGGTCTCCAAGCACAGGGACAAAAGCCCTGCAGCCAGCACCGCCACGCTGGTCGGCCAGCGGATGTGTTCATTGCTCGAGGCAGACAGGGCCAATAAAAAACCCAGCGGGGCATAGCCCGCCATGTTGATTCCTACATCAAAGCCGGTCCAGTATCTGGGAAGCGGCGCAGCCAGAAACCTCAGCGGCGAAATGCCCTGGTCGCGCCACTCCGTGAAGGGATAGAGGCTGGCATAAACGATCAGGCACAAAGTCGCCAGCGC
>JANOLL010000284.1:0-2159 GCA_031419775.1 Polaromonas sp.
ATAAAAAAAGCGAATCCTTCAGCGTACAAAAATTCACCCGAAAAGAACTTTCACGCTGGCTTTCTGCCATTGGATTCAAGTCAGCATATCGCTTTGATCTGAAGCAGCCCGACGCAACCCAAGACCCGCCGGGCCGCTGGCCATGGGGAAATTACCATACCGAACTATTGGGTCACCTTGAGGCGGCGGCACTGCGCTACTGGGTGAACTATGACCCCAACGAAACAACTAGCGCACCAATCAATGCAACGGTGTCGGAATGGCTTCAAACAAAGCGCAAAGTGTCTCAAAAAATGGCTGATGGAATCGCAACCTTGCTAAGGGCAGACGGTTTGCCAACTGGTCCTCGCAAATAGTTGTCAGCCCCCCGCAAAGCCAATGAGGTCGCGGTTTTGCGGGGTTATTGGAGGTGATGATCTCGAGTGGGAGGAGTGGATATAGGCTATTAATGAAAGGTTAAACCTACGACATTCAAGCCGTCAACTTCATAAGGACGGCAAGCAATGTCACACAAACCCACTACACCTAAAACGCCGGCTGCATTCCGCAACTCGGCGCAAAAGGCCATCAATCATTCGGTTTTCGACGCACTACCAGACAGTGCTTATATTCGAGAATCCCAGCTGGTGCAAAGCCCCAAGCGGCCAGACACTCCAGCCCCCCTGCCCTTTTCTGCACCAACGCTTTGGCGCAAGGTCAAGGCGGGCACGTTCCCCAAACCTGTCAAACTTTCTGAGCGGGTGACGGCATGGAACGTGGGCACCGTGCGGGCATGGATGACTGCGCAGGCCACGGCATAAGGTCAAGCCATGACCCACGCCACACCCAAAAGAAAAGCCGCCGGGGGCTTCGAGACCACCACGGCGACTACCAATAACTTCAAACGTACTTTAGCACTTTATGCCCGTACCAAGGGACTTTTTGTGCGCTCTGCCTCCTGGCTGGCTGTGATGTTGGGGGGGATCGTATGACGGACGCCATCAACCAATTCAAAGCGGCCATTGAATCGTCTGGACTGACACCGCCGAATGAAATCATTGACGACGGCGTAATCCACCGTTTCAGCACCAGCGGCAAAACCACCCACAAAAACGGCTGGTACATGCTGCACACCGATGGCATCGCCGCAGGTGCGTTTGGCGATTGGCGTGAAGGATTTTCGCAAAACTGGTGCAGTAAGGCGGACACGTCCATGACCGAAGCGGAACGGTTTGCGTACCGTGCGCGCATCAAGGTCATGCAGCGCCAGCGTGAAGATGACCTGGCGCAGCGCCAGCAATTGGCAGCAGCCGACGCCATCAAACGCTGGACAGCAGCCACACCCTGTACCCAACACGACTACCTGACTCGCAAGGGCATTCTGCCGCATGGCGCGAGGATCGAGGGCGACAAGCTCCTCATCCCGATGCGTGATGCGTCGGGCACGGTGCACAGCTTACAGACCATCGCGCCGGACGGCACCAAGATGTTTATGTCGGGTGGCCGGGTAAAAAGTTCCTACTTCGGTATTGGTAGACCCAAGGGAGTGTTGATCGTATGCGAGGGCTTTGCCACCGGAGCAAGCATTCACGAATGCACTGGCCATGCTGTAGCGGTGGCCTTCAACGCAGGAAACCTTGAGGCGGTCGCCGTGGCGATGCGCAGCCAGTACCCGGCTCACAAAATCATCATCGCCGCTGATGACGACCACCAGACGCCCGGCAACCCCGGTATGACCAAAGCCACGGCAGCGGTGCATGTAACGGGTGCTGCCCTGGCCGTACCCGTATTTAAGGCGGCAGCAATATGAACAACATGACCGACTTCAATGACCTGCACCTCTTGGCAGGGCCGGACGCGGTGAGGGAATGCATTGATTCCGCTATCAATTCAGTCACTACATGCGTAAGTTCTGCAGTGACTGCGGTTCAATTAGGCACATGGCCAATGCCGAATGAGATCAAAACTGATCTTCCTCTCGCACCAGCCTTCGATGCGACGACTCTATTGCCCGCAACGCTGGCAGATTTTGTGCTGGACGAGGCCGACCGCATGCCTTGTACGCCGGACTACATCGCGGCAGCGCTGATCGTCTGCCTAGGCTCGGTCATCGGTGCGCGTTGCGGGGTCAAGCCCAAACGCCGGGATGACTGGATCGTCACCCCGAATCTGTTTGGCGG
>JANOLL010000285.1:0-3591 GCA_031419775.1 Polaromonas sp.
GCGGGAAATTCCGGAGGGGGTCTTGCGTGTCATAGGGTAGCTATGATACTGACTGCTATGACTAACAAGACTCCTAAGGCCATCAAGGGATACTGGTCCAACGGACGCTTCGTGAAACCCGAAGAGATCGCACTCGAGGAAGCGGGCCCGCCCAGCAAAACCCAACTCAAGGCCGAGGCGGACGAAAAACAGGCGCTTGGCGAGGCCTTGCTGACCTTGCGGGGCGACCTGATGGCCAAGCTCGACCTGCCCGAAAAGCTGCTCGACGCGATTGCCGAGGCGAAAAAAATCACCAACTTTGAAGGCCGGCGGCGCCAGCTGCAGTTCATCGGCAAGCTGATGCGCCCGCTCGATGCCGAACCAATTCGCGAAGCCATCAACGAACAGCTCAATGGCTCTGCAGAACTGACCTTGCAGCTGCACCTGGCCGAGCAATGGCGCGACAAACTGGTGCAGGACGACGACGCGCTAGGCACCTGGCTGAACAGCTACCCGGCAACTGACGCGCAGCAGCTGCGTGCCCTGGTTCGCCAGGCACGCAAGGATTTCAAGCCTGAAAAACCCGGCGAAGCGCCGCGCCATGGCAAGTCCTACCGGGAAATTTTTCAGCTGGTCAAAGAGGTCATGAAAAACGCGCAGGAACCCGCAGCATGAGCACTGGCTACGATCCCGTCACCGTCGGCATCGTTTCGGTCAGCGACCGGGCATCGACCGGTGTCTACGTCGACAAAGGCCTGCCGGCTTTGAAGGACTGGCTGACGCGTGCGCTCTGCAATCCCATCACTTTTGAAGAGCGTTTGATACCCGATGAGCAGGACGGCATCAGCGCGGCGCTGATCGCATTGGTCGACGCCGGCTGCTCGCTGGTACTGACCACCGGCGGCACCGGACCCGCGCTGCGCGATGTGACGCCTGAAGCCACGCTGGCGATTGCGCACAAGGTCATGCCCGGTTTTGGCGAGCAGATGCGCCAGATCAGTTTGAAATTCGTACCCACCGCGATTTTGTCGCGCCAGTGCGCCGTGGTGCGAAGCCAAAGTCTGATCATCAACCTGCCCGGCCAACCGAAGTCGATCGCGCAAACGCTGGAAGGATTGAAAGACGCCAGCGGCCAGGTCATCATGCCCGGCATTTTTGCTGCGGTGCCTTATTGCATCGATCTGATTGGGGGACCTTATTTTGAGACCCGCGCCGAGATCTGCCAGGCCTTTCGTCCCCCTTCTGCCATCCGGACTTCCACACCATGAACCCTCCCCACCTTTCGGCCATTGAAACGGCCAGTCAACTGGCTGCCGGCTCGCTTGACGCGGCGACACTGGTCCGCGAGACGCTGGCCCGCATTGCTGCGCAAGACGCCAAGCTGGGTGCCTTTGTCGCCGTGCTCGACTCAGCTGACGCGCTGGCCCAGCTCAAGGTCTTGCAAGCCGCGGGTGGTCCGCTGCAAGGGCTACCTGTCGCCGTCAAGGATATTTTTGACACCACGACTTTGCCGACGCGCTATGGATCGGCGCTCTATCCCAGCGCGCCGTCACGCTGCGACGCCGCCATGGTCAGCGTAATCCGCCGCGCGGGCGGCCTGGTGATCGGAAAATCCAGCACCACCGAATTTGCTTTCTTGCATCCGACGGCCACGCTCAACCCCAACGCGCCAGGCCACACGCCGGGCGGTTCGTCAGCCGGTTCGGCAGCGGCCGTCGCCGCAGGACTGGTGCCTTTTGCGGTCGGCACCCAAACGGGCGGCTCCATCATCCGGCCCGCCTCCTACTGCGGCGTCAGCGCGCTCAAACCCAGCTTCGGCATGCTGCCGACGTCCGGATTCAAAAGCTTTTCATGGTCACTCGACACGGTAGGCCTGTTCGCTGCCTCGGTGCGTGAACTCGCCTGGTTTGCACAGGCCGTCACTGGTCATGCGCTGGCACTGAGCCCCGTGGCCGATTCGGTCAAGCTCGGCGCCCGGAATGCCGCCACCGGCAAGCCCTGGGTGGTGGCCGTACCCGATGCGTATCCGTGGGGACCGCTATCGGCCAGCGCCCAAAAGGCCATGGACAGCGGCAGTGACGCCTGGCGCGCGCTGGGCGCCGAGATCAAGCGCGTAAGCTTCCCGGCCTGGATGACAGAAGCCTACAAGGCGCACGACGCGATTCAGGGCTATGAGGCCTGGCGTACCTTGGCTCCAGAAATGGAAGCGTCACCTGAGGAACTGTCGAGCGTGCTGCGCCACTACCTCATGGCGTCCAGCCACATCACCGCCGCCGACTATCAAGCCGCCCAAAGCACTGCCGCTGCGGCGAAAAGCGCCTGCGACGAATGGTTCAAGCAGTTTGACGTGCTGATGACACCGAGCGCACCCGACGAAGCACCTGCCGGATACGGCAGCACGGGCGCATCCACCCACAACCGCGCCTGGACGCTGCTCGGAACGCCTTGCGTCAATGTGACGGGCGCTACCGGCGTCACCGGACTGCCGATGGGCCTGACCCTCATCACAGCCCAGCGCGCCGACCAGACCTGCCTGATTGCGGCAGAGGTGCTGGAGCGCGCACTTGGCCGTCAGGCTTAAAACGCCATGCCTGCCACCAGCACCCTCCATCGCGTGCCAAACAGGCCGTTAGCCAGCGTATTGAATTGGTTTGTTGCTATTTTTTTAATAGCATTTGGAACGATCAACCCGAGCCTTTCGCGAGCCCAGCCCGATGCAAAAAGCCGAACCCTGGAGCCCAGCCTGCCTTACGTGGTGCAGCCTTCGGACAAACTGATCCGACTCAGCCGCGACATGCTGGTGAGCCCTCAGGCCTGGAACGAGGTGGCGCGCTACAACCAGCTTAAAAATCCGGACCTGATTGTGGCTGGTCAAAAAATCAATATTCCCCTGCGCTACCTCAAGTCCACTGCGGCCAGTGGCAAAGTCATCAGCGCTGAAGGCGATGTGACGCTGGGCGGCAATGCTGTGCAGCCCGGTGCCGCCATTGTCGACGGCAGCCGGGTCAAAACGGGTGCCAACAGTTCTGCAGTGCTGGAGCTTGGCGACGGCAGCCGCATCAAGATCCTGCCCAACAGCCTGGCCGACGTGGTCACCAACCGCAACTACGCCATGCGGGCAACTGGAGCGGGTGGTTCGACCAACTGGTTCTCGGGGCTGATGCGGCTGACCACGGGCACGCTCGAGGCGCTGGCGTCCAAGGTCAGCCAGCGTGCCACGCCTCTGCAAATTGAAACCCCCACGTCATTGGTCGGCGTGCGTGGCACCGAGTTTCGGGTAGCCTTCGACGACCCCGCCAGCAACAGCGCACGGACCGAAGTGATTGAGGGCAAGGTGCGGGCGGATAACCCGACCCAGCAAGTCAGCGCAGAGTTGCCGGGCGGCACCGGTGCCGTGGTCAAACCGTTGGAAAGAGAAATCAAGGTCGTGGTGCTGCTCCCCGCACCGGACCTCAGCACGATTCCGACAGAAATCCTCAAGCCGCCGGGTAACTGGCCCATGCCAGCGCTGACCGGCGCCACCGCTTATCGGGTGCAGGTGGCCAGCGACGACAAGTTTGACAAGATCGTGCGCGATTTGAAAGTCACCACCGATAGCGTCGATCTGGCCAG
>JANOLL010000286.1:0-2721 GCA_031419775.1 Polaromonas sp.
TTCTGGCGCGGCGTCAACCTGAATCAGAACGCGATCTATCTGGAGTCCTTCCTCGATGAAATTGCGTTTGCCACCCAGCAAGACCCGCTGGCACTGCGCCGCAAGTTGATGGTTAATCACCCCAAACACTTGGCGGTACTAAACGCCGCCGCCGAACGCGCGGGCTGGGGTAAACCGGCACCAGACATTGGCGGACAAAAGGTGTTTCGCGGTCTGGCGCAAACCATGGGATTTGGCAGCTATGTCGCAGCGTGTGCCGAGGTCTCTGTGAACGACGCGGGAGAGGTCAAGGTACACCGGATCGTGGCGGCAACCGATTGTGGCCATGCAGTCAACCCACAGCAAATTGAAGCCCAGGTCGAAGGCTCGTTTGCCTATGGCCTCAGCGCAGCCTTGTATGGCGAGTGCACCGTCAAGGACGGGCGTATGGAACAAGATAACTTCAACACCTACCCGATACTCACGTTGGCTGATATGCCGAAGGTAGAAACCATCATCATGCCCTCAGGCGGTTTTTGGGGAGGCGTGGGCGAGCCGACGATTGCAGTCGCAGCGCCGGCGGTGTTGAATGCCATCTTCGCGGCCACCGGCAAACGCATCCGCGACCTGCCGCTGAAAAACCACAGCCTGAAAAAAGCATGAAGGGTCGGGCAGCACTGACAGCGACGGCGTCGCTGCTGGTGTTACTGCCGGCTCTGGTTATGGCGCAGCCTGCTCCTTACACTGTGGTGGGAGACGCCGTACCCCAGCCCCTCACTGCTGAGCCCGGTGACGCAGCACGCGGACGCAGCATCGTGGCCAACCGCCAGCTTGGGCTGTGTCTGCTGTGTCACCCCGGCCCGCTGCCGGAGGAGCGCTTTCAGGGCAACCTGGCGCCCGACCTGGCAGGCGCTGGGTCACGTTGGTCAGAGGGCCAATTACGTCTGCGACTGGTCGATGCACGGCGCCTGAATCCCGCCAGCCTGATGCCTGCCTACTACCGCTTCGATGGCTTGACGCGTGTCGCTGCTACGGTGCAAGGCCAACCCCTGCTAACAGCGCAGCAGATTGAAGATGTGGTTGCGTTCCTGCGCACCCTGAAAGACAACGAAACGGCAAGTGACAAGCAAGGAGCCCGGCAGTGACTTCAGCCGACACGACCTTGCAGGCGGATCGCCCAACGGTGATTGCCTCCCCTGCCCGCCGCCAGATACTGGCCGGCCTTGCCGGAGCAGGCGCATGGGCGCTGCTGCGTCCCGCCTCGGCCGCCGAGGTCAGTGGTGAACTTGCTGCAGCGATCTCGGCTTATACGGGTGGCGCACCGGTCAAAGTGGGCAAGGTCAAACTCAACATGGCCGAACTCGTTGACAACGGCAATGTTGTGCCGATGACCGTCACGGTAGACAGCCCCATGACTGCAAACGATCATGTCAAAACCCTTGCCGTCTTCAATGAGAAAAACCCGCAGCGTGATGTCGTTAAATTAAGCCTTGGACCTCGCTACGGCAAAGCCAGCGTCAGCACACGGATTCGACTGGCCACTACACAAAAAATTGTGGCTGTCGCGCAATTGAGCGACGGCACGTATTGGTCGCATACGGTCGACGTCATCGTCACATTGGCCGCCTGCATCGAAGGTGAAGCATGAGCCCAACGCCAACAAGCCGGTGCACCTGATGGCCAGAACCCTGATCAACGCCCCGAATACGGCCAAACGCGGCGAAGTAATTGAAATTCGCGCCACCATCGCCCATCCGATGGAAACTGGTTTCAGGCCAGGTGAAGACGGCAAGGTGCTGCCGCGCAACATTCTCAAGCGTTTCAGTTGCCGCTATAACGGCGAGCTGGTCTTTACTGCCGAGCTGTTTTCTGCCATTGCTGCCAACCCCTATCTGGCCTTTCATACGGTCGCCACAGAAAGCGGCACATTGGCCCTGACCTGGGAAGGTGACAACGGCTTTAGCCAGACTGAAAATCTCGTCCTCACCGTGACGGCTTGAACCGCATGACTTCCCACCTGCTCAGGCTGGTGCTGCGACTCGTTATTGCAACTCTTGCCCTAAGCAGCCTGGGTGCTGGTGCTCAAATGTCTGCAGGCGATAGGCGCCTATCAGGCTTCGATTTCATGGGTGCGTCCACCCAGGCCATGCAGAAAGACGATTCGCTCAATCCTGGGATGTTGTGGGTCAAGGACGGCGAGGCCCTGTGGCAGCGCCCCACAGGTAGCAGCGGCAAGGCCTGTGCCAGCTGCCATGCGGCTGCCGCCAGCAGCATGAAAGGCGTAGCCACAAAGTATCCAGTATTTGATCGAACCCTGAGTCGACCCATCACCTTGAGCCAGCGCATCAACCAGTGTCGGCAGCAGCGCCAGTTAGCTGAGCCGATGCGCGCCGAAAGCCAGGAACTGTTGAGCCTTGAAAGTTATGTAGCCCACCAGTCTCGCGGCCTGCCCATGGCGCCATCTTCAGACACCCGACTAGCGCCGTTCCGCCAGCTCGGCCAAAATCGCTTTACGCAACCGATGGGGCAACTCAATCTGTCTTGCGCGCAATGCCATGACGACAACGCTGGTAAACGCTTAGGCAGTAGCCTGATACCACAGGCCCACCATACCGGGTACCCAGTGTATCGGCTCGAGTGGCAGGCGATGGGCTCGCTTCAACGGCGGCTGCGCAACTGCATGAGCGGTGTGCGTGCCGAACCCTTCGCCTACGGCGCGCTAGAGCTGGTGGAACTGGAGTT
>JANOLL010000287.1:0-5009 GCA_031419775.1 Polaromonas sp.
AGCTGTTGCTGAACTACCCGAAGAAGGAATACTGGTCGGCGTATCTCGGCCGCCTGCCGTGATGCCGTGGTTCATCACCAGACCGCCAGGCGCGAGCAGACGCATGATTTTTTCAAAGTATCCCGTCATGTTGATGCGGCCCACATGTTCAAACATGCCCACCGAGGCTATCTTGTCAAAAGCTTGATCGCCCGGGTCTGAACCCATGGTGCGGTAGTCACGCAGCAGGATACGCACGCGTCGACCTAGTCCTTTTTGGTCGATCAGTTGTTGCACATGCGCATGCTGGTTTTTGGACAGCGTGATGCCGGTGGCGTCCACGCCATAGTGTTCAGCGGCCCACAGCAGCAGTGCCCCCCAGCCTGCACCGACGTCAAGAAAGCGTTCTCGGGGCTGCAGCATCAGCTTTCGGCATATCAGGTCCAGCTTGGCTTCCTGCGCATGCGCCAGCGTGGTGGCAGGACTGGTCAGGTCCTGGTAGTAGGCGCAGGAGTACACCCGCCGGGGGTCCAGCCAGAGGGCATAAAACTCGCTCGAAACATCGTAGTGAAACTGCACTTGCACGGCGTCTTTTGCAAGCGTGTGCGCCGTCAGAGAATGCGCGTGGCGCATCCAGCCATGCCACCAATGCAAATCACTGTTGACCGGGTTGCCCGGCAGCAGCTGAGTGACGACCCGCACAACATCGCGCATGGCGCCTTCAATCTGGAGTTTGCCTTCGACATAGTCCTCTGCCAGAGCGCCGATCTGGCCGGTTTTCAGGCGGCCCAGACTTGACCAGTTGGAAAAAACCAGCTTGACTGAAGCCTTGTCGGCGCCCATCAGCTGGCCATGCGGCAGTTGCACCGCGACATCTGCAGGCAGCAGAGCGCCAGGCAGAGGCAGAGTTGAAGCCAGATGTGAAATCATAGGCATACCGGTGGGCTTGTCTGGCTAGCCTAATCCTTTTGAGTGGCTCTGTCTGTCATCCACAAGGCACTGGTGCGTACCGGGCGCGCCGCACTGATCGCATCAGGCTTGCTGAGCCAGCAGAGCCATCTCGGCGTCGTCAAATCCGGCTTGGCGGCGCGCGCAGAGGTTGAGCGGTCCTTTCAAACGCGGCGCGCCATACTGTCGAGCCAACACCGCGTAGGTCGCAAGGGGATCCAGTCCTCGCTGGGTGCACAGGTAACGGTACCAGTGGTTGCCGATGGCGACATGACCGATCTCATCCCGCAGGATGATGTCCAGTATGGCCACGGCGCGCAGGGCATCCGGTGTGCCGACCCTGCGAAGCTTGGCCTGCATCGGCGGCGTGGCGTCCAGGCCGCGTGCTTCGAGGGTTCGCGGCACCAGCGCCATGCGCGCCAGCACATCCTCTTTGGTTTTGTCGGTCATGTCCCAGAGGCCGGTGTGGGCCGGAAAATCACCGTAGTCGTGACCCATGGACTGCAGGTGGCTGCGCAGCAGGCTGAAGTGCTGGGCTTCTTCCGCAGCGACTCTGAGCCAGTCCAGGTAATAGGCAGCCGGCATGCCGGAAAAGCGCCAGACCGCGTCAAGCGCGAGGTTGATAGCATTGAACTCGATGTGGGTCACAGCATGCAGCAGCGCGGCCAGGCCTTCGGCTGTGAACGCGGAGCGCTTGGGAACATCCAGGTGCGAGCGCAATTCCGGCCGGGAGGGACAGCCGGGCAGACCGTCGGCGGGCGATGGATACTCGTCAGATGCTATTGAAAAAGTAGCACGATGCGTCCATAAATGGCTGGTCATAGCTACTTTTTGCTCTGGAATTTGGGCCATCAGTGCGGCCAGGGCGTGCTCGCGTAGATCATGAAGTTGCAGCACGGAGGTCATGGCAGGATTGTCGGCGATGGCGGGAGATAGGGGCTGTAGGCTTCTCTACAATGGTTTCAACACTACCGAGCAAGCGGCTAACCAGGGACACCTATGGCTATTTACCAACTCGAGAATCTGACCCCCTCTGTTCATGAGTCTGCCTGGGTCGCTGATAACGCCCGGGTGATTGGCGATGTTGAACTGGGCGCGGACAGCAGTGTCTGGTTTGGTGTGGTCATTCGTGGTGATACGGAGCACATCACCGTCGGCCGCGGGTCAAACATTCAGGACAACAGTGTCTTACATGCTGACCAGGGCGTGCCGCTGGTGATTGGCGAGAACGTCACGGTTGGCCATCAGGTGATGCTGCACGGTTGCACCATTGGCGATGGTTCGCTGATCGGTATTGCGGCAGTGGTGCTCAATGGTGCCCGTATTGGCAAAAATTGCCTGGTCGGTGCGGGTTCTCTGGTCACCGAAGGCAAGGAGTTTCCAGATGGCTCGATGATTTTTGGCAGCCCGGCCAAAGCGGTTAAACAACTTTCTAGTCAGCAGGTGGACGATTTGAAATTGGTTGCTGAGCACTATGTACACAATGCCAATCGCTACAAGGTCGGCCTCAAGGGCCCACACTGACAGGTCGGGTTGGAATGTCCGAGCTCCATAAATTCATTTTTGAAGGCTTGCCGGTTCGCGGCATGCTGGTCCGCCTCACCGATTCCTGGCAAGAAATTCTCCGGAGGCGGCGTGATGCGGGGGGCTACCCGGTAGAGGTCATGCACTTGCTGGGCGAAATGGCTGCGGCTGGCGCGCTTATGCAAAGCAACATCAAGTTCAATGGGGCATTAATTCTTCAGATTTTTGGCGATGGACCGGTCAAACTTGCTGTGGCAGAGGTGCAGCCCGACCTCAGCTTGCGGGCGACCGCCACCGTGACCGGGGTTGTGGATGCCGACAGCACCTTGAGCCAGCTTGTCAACGTCAACAATCAAGGGCGCTGCGCGATCACGCTGGATCCTAAAGACAAATTGCCCGGGCAGCAACCCTACCAGGGCGTGGTCCCGCTGTTTGGCGACAAGCGGGAAAAGATTGAAAACCTCAGCGAAGTGCTGGAGCACTACATGCTGCAAAGCGAGCAGCTCGACACCACGCTGATTCTGGCGGCAGATGGCGTCGTGGCAGCGGGCCTGCTGATTCAAAGGTTGCCGGTCAAAGGTGTCGGCAATCTGCAAGGTCAAACTGACCGGCATGCTGACGAAGATCAGATTGGCATCAATGAAGACTACAACCGGATTGCCATTCTGGCCCGAACGCTCAAGCGGGAGGAGCTGTTGGGACTGGATGCCGAAACCGTCTTGCGTCGCCTGTTTTGGGAAGAGGCGCTGACACGCTTTGAGCCTCTGGTGCCGAGTTTCGCCTGCAGCTGTTCGCGCGATAGGGTGGGCAATATGCTGCGCGGTCTGGGCACCGATGAAATCGAAAGCATACTGGCAGAGCGTGGCAAGGTCGGCGTTACCTGCGAATTTTGTGGCGCGCAGTACGACTTTGACCCGGTTGATGCCGCTCAGCTCTTTACCCATCCGGACCGCAGGCCACCGCCCACCGCTACGGTTCAGTGATGCGCTTGCTTGAGAGCAAGCTGGTCAGCAGCTTGTGCTCGCATTCAGGATCACTGCAGTTGTCGCATACCCAGACCCAGGGGCTACTGCCTTGCTCTGGTGCTGTGGATGCCAGCGCTCCGACTGTGACCAAGGCTTTTTCTATCAAGTTCAAAGCCTGTGCAAGGCACTCTTCGGGAGAACCGTAGAGCACGGTGTAGGGCGTACCGTGGCTCACCAACCCAGTCCGAATCAACTGGTTTTCTGTCTGCTCGGTGCCAGGCGCTGCGCCTAGACCCATCAGCAGCGTCAGATCAATCTGGTCTGCAATATCAGGCAAGGTGGGCGCATCGGGCATCACCAAAGTCGCTGGCCAGGCAGTCCTTGCCAAGGCCAATTGCAAGTCGGCGCCGAGTCGCAGTTTGCCGCTGTCGCGCGCGCCAAACAGTGCAACCTTCAACATCCAAGGTCGAGGTTCAAGGTGCGATCTGAACGAAAATCTCGTTCGGCTTGACCATGCCCAACTCGCTGCGGGCTTTCTCTTCCACCATCTCCAGGCCTTCCTTGAGGTCTCTGACTTCCGCCTTTAGCTGATCGTTGGCCAGTTGAGCGCTGGCGTTTTTGGCCAGCAGTTCATCGAGCCGCTGTTGCATGTCCCGTACAGCAGGAATACTGCCCCGACCCATCCAGAGCTGAACATGGAACAGCACCAGCAGCGCCATCAGAATCGTGGGGATGAAGCGGTTTCCCAATGGAGTCAGTGGGGCTTAATCCACTTCAGCGCAAGTTGTAAAACGCTGCCCGACCCGGGTAGGACGCGACATCGCCCAGGTCTTCCTCGATACGCAACAGCTGGTTGTATTTGGCAGTACGGTCCGAGCGTGACAAGGACCCGGTCTTGATCTGACCCGCATTGGTGCCCACAGCAATATCCGCGATGGTGGTGTCTTCGGTCTCGCCCGAACGGTGCGATATGACTGCTGTGTAGCCGGCGCGCTTGGCCATCTCGATGGCGGCGAAAGTTTCGGTCAGGGTACCGATCTGGTTGATCTTGATCAGGATGGAATTGGCCACACCCTTGTCAATGCCCTGTTTGAGGATTTTGGTGTTGGTGACAAACAGATCATCACCGACCAGCTGCACTTTTTTGCCCAGGCGCTCGGTCAATATCTTCCAGCCGTCCCAGTCCCCCTCGGCCATGCCGTCCTCGATGCTGATGATGGGGTATTTGTCGACCCAGGTGGACAGGATGTTGGTCCACTCGGTGGCGTCGAGGCTCAGTCCCTCGCTGCCCAGAACGTACTTGCCATCTTTATAAAACTCGCTGGCGGCGCAGTCCAGGCCGAGCGCAATCTGCTCGCCGGCGATGAAGCCGGCCTTGTCGATGGCCTGCAGAATCATTTGAATGGCGGCTTCATGGTTGGGAACATTGGGGGCAAATCCGCCTTCGTCACCAACCGCTACGCTCATGCCTTTCTCGTGCAGAATTTTCTTGAGCGCTTGGAAGACTTCTGCGCCGTAGCGTACCGCTTCGCGGAAGCTGGGTGCACCGACCGGAATGATCATCAGCTCCTGGAGGTCCAGGTTGTTGTTGGC
>JANOLL010000288.1:0-3582 GCA_031419775.1 Polaromonas sp.
GAATTCATCGCCGGGCGCTGGGCATGCGGCGCGCCGAGGACGCCCGTTTGCGCGAGGTTTTATATCGCTACATTCACATCCGGGCCAGCCACCTTTCCCAACAAGCCGCCTGCATGAACTACCACAGCGTCGAGCAGAAACTGGCGCGCGCACTGTTGATGACACGCGACCGTGCCCATGCCAGCGAGCTTTTTTTGACGCATGAGTCACTGGCCCTGATGATGGGCGTCAGGCGTGAAAGCGTGTCACAGGCAGCCCGCCTGTTTCAAAACCGCGGACTGGTCAGCTACACACGTGGCTACGTCATGCTGCTGGATGAGGCCGGGCTGGAGTCGGTCTCCTGCAAATGCTACGAAACCGATTTGAAGGTGTACGAGCAAACCATGAGTGCGCTGACCCATACCGGCGAGAAACTTGAAGCGGACAGACAGCAAAGCATGGTTTTGTGCTGAGAATGCGAGGCACTCGTCCCCATCCAATTACCCGCTAACCCTGCACCTGCTCCTGCACGGGCAGGTAACGCGCGCCACCTATGGGCTGAGCGGCCTCCGGAGGCGACACCTGGATGCTTACCGCCGCTTCGGGCAGGGGCTCGGGCAATTGACTGGCCGACGTCACCACCAGATGAATGAATTGCAGTTTGGCGACCACCTCGCGCGGTAACACAAAAGGGTAAAAGTCGGGTTGACCCATGCTGCGTGACATCTCGTTGAGTAGCGTCGTCAGGCGCGTCCAGTCGTTGAGAAAATCCAGAAAATGTTGTGCCTGCGGGTGCCCTGACTGATACAAGGCGTCCAGCGTGAAGGGTGTGAACTCCAGTTGCGCGCTGTCGGTAGCCAAGCCAAAACTCAGAGCAGTGTCGATGGAATCCCGCATATGCAGATAATGCGCCCAGCACTCGGCCCAATCCTCCCAGGGATGGGTAGAGGCATAGGCGCTGACATAGTGGAGCCACCACTGATGCAGTGGCCCCTCGTTATAGTAGGTTTGCAAGCTGGCGTTGTAATCGCGGCTCTCGTCGCCAAACAAGCTGCGAAAGTCGGTCATCCACGCGGTATCCCGTACCATGCACTCCCAGTAGTAGTGTCCGATTTCATGACGAAAGTGGCCCAGCAAGGTGCGATAGGGCTCGCGCATCGCCAGTCGCATGGCCTCGCGCACCGCGTCGTCAGCCTCTTGCAGATTCAGCGTAATCACGCCGCCCTTGTGTCCGGTCAGCACGGGCGGCCCGCCATCAGGCGAGCGCAGAAAATCGAATGCAATGCCGTTCACCGGGTCTTCGCTCATCAGAGAATTCACCGGCAGACCCAGCGCCAGCAATGCCGACACCAATCGACGTTTGGCTTGCTCGATGAGACCCCACAGCATGCCGTTGTCAGGGTGGTTAGTGTCCTGCAAATCCGGAATCGTGCGGTTGAGCCGACAGGACTGGCACAAGGCGGCAGGTGCAGCGTCCTCCGCTTGTCCCAGCATCGGAACCAGCCAATTGCAAGCGGCGGGGCCTTGCAGGTTGGCGCATCGGGTGTAGGTAGCTTCAGAAGGTTGCCATGCCATAGCCGCGCTACCATTAGATACTGGGGCTGCGGATCCATCCCCGTCTCCCGGCGTTACCCGCCAAAACACCCAGGTGCCAGGAACGGTTCCGGGCATCAGCGGCAGCAGGCGCGCCAGGAAAGGGTCATAGCCAAGAGGGGTTCCGCAGGCAAGGCACTTGCTGTTCCTAAAAAAAATCGGGCAGCCACAGCGGCAACGGTAGGCCCTGCCCGCCAGAGTCGGCAGGTAGGGTACCTTGGGATTTGCTTCACTTGGGGCGAGATCGTCGGTCGGGGAGTCGCTGGTCAACACGGAGGGTTCTCAGAAGGCTTCAAGCAATTTGACCTATAGATTGCCATGTCTAAAATCCCCAGCCATGCTGAACGACCGATTGAACTTGTCAGCGCAAACCGACAGCACAGCTGCCACCCCAAGACAAAAGGAAGCTCGTGCGTGACTGTTCCCCTCGCCGCTCCCGGCCACCGCCGCAGCGCGAACACCCCTGAGGCCAACTGACCATGTGCCAACTGCTGGGCATGAACTGCAATGCGCCGACTGACGTGACCTTCAGCTTTCGCGGCTTCGCGCAACGCGGGGGGAACACCGACCACCATGCCGATGGCTGGGGCATTGCTTTTTTTGAAGGGGACAATGAGGATTCGGACCTCAGCAACAGCGACAAAGGCCTGCGCCACTTTGTCGATCACCAGCCCGCCTGCTCGTCTCCGGTGGCCGAGCTAATTCGTCGCTACCCGATCAAAAGCCGCAATGTCATCGCGCATATCCGCAAGGCCACACAAGGCCGGATAGCGCTGGAAAACTGCCATCCCTTTGTGCGTGAGCTGTGGGGCCGTTACTGGGTCTTCGCGCATAACGGGGATCTGAAAAACTTTTCTCCCCGGCTGCACGGCAGTTTCCGACCGGTCGGAAGCACTGACAGCGAGCGCGCATTCTGCTGGATCATGCAGGAGTTCGCCAAATCCCATGCCGGCGTGCCCAGCGTCGGTGAACTCAGCATCACCTTGCGAGAGCTGGCTGCCCAACTGGCCCGCCATGGCACCTTCAATTTTTTATTGACCAATGGCCAGGCGCTCTGGGCACATGCTTCAACCCAGGCGGGATCATCCGGCTTGTATTACGTCGAACGTCAACATCCGTTCACGCACGCCACATTGAGCGATGAAGACGTCAGTGTCAATTTTGCCGAACAGACCCGACCGACCGATCGCGTCGCCGTGGTGGTGACCACACCGCTCACTACCAACGAACACTGGAGGGCTTTGGCGCCGGGCGAACTCAAGGTTTTCGCAGGCGGCCGCTCACTGGACATTTGAATCCGATCTGGGCTAAACAGCCTGCTCCAGCGCATCCATGAACATGGCCGCCACATCAAAACCGGTCTGGTCGAAAATCTCCTGGAAGCAGGTCGGACTGGTGACATTGATCTCGGTCACGCAATCCCCAATCACATCGATTCCCGCCAGCAGCAGGCCGCGCTCGGCCAGTACCGGGCCGATGGCTTCGGCGATTTCTCGGTCACGCGCCGACAGCGGCTGAGCTACCCCCTTGCCCCCTGCCGCCAGATTGCCGCGAACTTCAGTCCCCTGCGGAATCCGCGCCAGGCAGTAAGGCACAGGCTTGCCGCCGACGACCAGCACACGCTTGTCACCCTGCGTGATTTCGGGCAAAAACTTTTGCACCATCACGCTCTGGGCGCCGTCCTTGTTCAGCGTCTCGATGATGCTGCCGAGGTTGAGGCCGTCGTCCCGGACCCGGAAAATCCCCATGCCACCCATGCCGTCGAGCGGCTTGAGGATGATGTCCCGATGTTCGGCATGAAAGCGCTTGATGTCGCTGGCATCGCGGGTCACCATTGTTGGCCCGATGAACTGGGCAAACTCCAGGATCGCCAGCTTTTCAGGATGGTCGCGCAGGGCGCGGGGCTTGTTGAAAACTCTTGCACCCTCGCGCTCGGCCTGCTCAAGAAGATGGGTGCTGTAGAAAAACTCGCTGTCGAACGGCGGGTCTTTGCGCATCACCACGGCATCG
>JANOLL010000289.1:0-1880 GCA_031419775.1 Polaromonas sp.
TTCAGGTCGCGCCACTCGGTAGCGCAGCGCTCCAGCGCATCGACGGCACGCAACTGCGCCGGGTCTGAGTGGTATCCCCGGGCGGCGAGTTCCGCCGCATAGGCCTGCTTGACGCTCAAAGAGGTACGCTCCTGAATGCTATACTTTTGATAGCTTATTACTGTTTACCGATGCTGGCTGACAGCAGATTCAGTTCGCAAAGTCAGAAATTCAGCGTCCGTTTGTCGACTGCCAGCGCGGCTTCTTTGGTCGCTTCACTCAGGGAGGGGTGAGCATGGCAGATGCGCGCGATGTCTTCGCTGCTGGCGCGAAATTCCATTGCGACCACGCATTCGGCGATCAATTCACTGGCCATCGGTCCAACGATATGCACACCCAAAATTTCATCGCTTGCCGCATCAGCCAGCATTTTCACCATGCCGGTCGTATCGCCCAGCGCGCGGGCCCGTCCGTTGGCGAGGAAGGGAAAGGTACCCGACTTGTAAGCGCGTCCGGCAGCTTTCAACTGCTCCTCAGTCTGGCCGACCCAGGCAATTTCGGGACTGGTGTAGATCACCCACGGAATGGTGTTGAAATTGACATGACCATGCTGGCCAGCAATGCGTTCAGCCACCGCCACGCCTTCTTCTTCGGCCTTGTGTGCCAGCATAGGACCGCGCACCACGTCGCCAATCGCCCAGACGTTGGTCAGATTGGTTTTGCACTCACCATCGACGACGATTGCGCCACGCTCATCCAACGTGAGTCCGACCGCTTCAGGTGCAAGACCGGTCGTGTTGGCAATCCGACCAATCGAAATAATAAGTTTGTCGACGTCAAGCTTTTGAGCCTGACCCTTGGCGTCCAGGTAGGCGACCGACACTCCCTTTTTACTTGACTTGATTTCACCGACGGTCACGCCAAGTTCAACTTTCAAACCCTGCTTGACGAAAGCCTTGTGCGCTTCCTTGGCAATTTGCTGGTCTACCGCGCCCAGGAAAGTAGGCAAGCCCTCGAGCACGGTGACTTCGGCGCCGAGACGGCGCCAGACCGATCCCATTTCCAGGCCTATCACGCCAGAGCCGATCAAGCCAAGTTTTTTAGGCACTTCCGCCATGCGCAGCGCGCCGTCATTCGACAGAATGGTGTCTTCGTCAAATGGCGTGCCAGGAAGGGAGCGCGCGTTGGAACCAGTGGCCACAATGATGTGCTTGCCCAAGATCAACTCTTCCGCGGCCCCCGCAACCTTGATCTCATACAGACCGTTGTTGGCAGCCTTGAAGGACCCACGTCCATGAAAAAACGTCACCTTGTTTTTCTTGAAGAGGTATAAAACCCCCTCGTTGTTTTGCTTCACCACTGAGTCTTTTCGACCAATCATTTTGGCCATGTCCAGACCCAGGCCGCTGACCGAAATGCCGTGATCAGCGAAGTGGTGACTCGCCTGGTCGTAATGCTCGGATGATTGCAGCAGTGCCTTGGAGGGAATGCAGCCGACATTGGTGCACGTGCCCCCCAACGCCGGGCCACCCGCCTGGTTTTTCCATTCGTCGATACAGGCTACGTTAAAACCCAGTTGTGCGGCGCGGATGGCCGCAATGTAGCCACCCGGGCCACCGCCAATGACGATCACGTCGAATTGTTTGGACACGGTCGATTCTTTCAAATATCAAACAGCAGTCGAGCTGGATCTTCCAGCGCCTCTTTCATGGCCACCAGACCCAGTACCGCCTCGCGACCGTCAATGATGCGGTGGTCATACGACATGGCAAAGTAGTTCATCGGACGAACCACAATCTGGCCGTTTTCAACCACTGCCCGGTCCTTAGTGGCGTGCACGCCCAAAATGGCAGACTGTGGCGGGTTGATGATAGGTGTCGACAGCATGGAGCCAAAGGTGC
>JANOLL010000290.1:0-8900 GCA_031419775.1 Polaromonas sp.
CCCAGATCATCAAGATGGTCGAGGATGCCCAAGCCAGCAGTGCACCTATCCAGCGCATCGCCGACGAAGTGACGCGCTACTTTGTGCCGGCCGTCGTGGCCACGGCCTTCCTGGCCTTTGCAGGCTGGTGGCTGGCAGGAAGCTTTCCCCAGGGGCTGCTGGCCTTTATCGCGGTGCTCATCATTGCCTGCCCCTGCGCGCTTGGCATTGCGACGCCGGCGGCGCTGATGGTGGGTGTGGGGCGGGGCGCGCAAGCCGGTATTCTGATTCGCGGCGGAGAGATCCTAGAGAAGGCGCAAAAGCTCGACACGGTGGTGTTTGACAAAACCGGCACCCTCACACGCGGCGAACCCAACATCACCGATGTATTGGTGCAGGAGGGGTGGACGAGAGCGCAGACCCTGCAACTGGCCGCCAGTCTGGAAGCCGGATCAGAGCATCCGCTGGCCGAGGCTATCGTCCGCGGCGCGCGTGCGGACGGCGTGACGGCCACCGCGGTTGAGGGCTTTGACTCCATACCGGGTCACGGTGTGCAGGGGCGCATTGATGGTGCAGTCGTGCTGCTGGGTAACCGGCGATTGATGCAGCGCGAAGGTGTTGACACCCAGACAGTGCAGTCCGCGATGGAGCTGCTGGAAGCGGACGGCAAGACCGCCATGCTGCTGGCCAGCGGGGGGCAACTGGTGGGCGTGATCGCGGTCGCCGACACGGTGCGGCCGGAAGCACAGGAGGCCATTGCTGCCCTGCGATCCGAAAAAATCCAGGTGATCATGTTGAGCGGCGATAACCAGCGCACTGCCGACGCGATTGGCCGCATCCTGGGCATTGACCGCGTGATTGCAGACGTTTTACCTGCCGATAAATCAAAGGTGATCAAGGATCTGCAAACGCAAGGCCGCGTGGTGGCAATGGTGGGTGATGGGGTTAATGATGCACCCGCGCTGGCAACTGCCGACATCGGCATTGCCATCGGCTCGGGCTCGGACGTGGCCAAGGAGACCGGTGGGATCATCCTTGTGCGCAACGACGTGCGCGATGTCGTGACGGGTATTCGTCTTTCGCGCGCAACGATGCGAACCATCAAACAGAACCTGTTCTGGGCCTTTATCTACAACACCGTCGGTTTGCCGATTGCCGCGCTTGGGTTTCTCAACCCGATGATTGCCTCAGCGGCCATGGCGCTGTCGTCCTTGTCGGTAATTGTCAATTCAGCCCTGCTCAAGCGCGTGAAACTGGGCGAGGTTGCCTCGGAGAAAGAGCGGGGTCATGCGTAAGGCAAAACCCCGCAGCAGGCAGCAATTGGGAGAGCTTCAATGACCCGGCAAACTCTATTCGACATGAAAAAGATCACCACGCCGCTTTTGCTTCATATGTTGGGCAAAGAGTTCCGATTCCCACTCCTCTTTCTCTTGCGATGCAGACTCACGCTGAATCGTTTCAAAAAGACTATTGACTCAGGCTTTGCTCGTGAACTGATCGATCTTGCGGCACTACCAGCGTGGGTTTATTTGAACCTCAGGAAAAAGTTAGGTCAGCACAGAGCCTTCGAGATCATGCGCGTCGCGCTGCTGACAGGCGGAACCGCTGCGCAAAATCTACAGTTCAACACGGTAACTAAGGAGCGGACTTTCCACAACTTTGTCGACATGGAAATTGAAAACAACCGCTCAGGACTGGTGCGCTGGAATGACATGCGGGTCGTTGAACGGACCGATCGTCGTCTTGAGCTCAAAGTCACCCGCTGCATGTTTCACGAGTTCGTTGTTCACCTGGGCGCTCCAGAAATGACGCCCGTTGTTTGCCAGATCGATAACGCCATGTTCAATTCCTATCTGCCGGAAGAGATGACATTTAGTCGCGGCGGGGTGGGTCGCCGGATTTCGGATGGTCATCATGAGTGCAATTTCATTTGGAACTTTCATCCAGCGGCATTCCCCGCTGAGCCTTAAGCCTGCTGTCGCCGCGCAAGCCACCAACCAGTCATCCCAAAAATTACCGGGGGAAGTATGAGCATTTGCAGGACGGGGACGACACCGATGCCCAGGCCTGGCAGCAGGGGCATGCTGGTCGTGTAGCTCCAGCGCTTCAGGCCATAAAAGCCCACCCATTCAACAATCACCGCCAGGCTGAATCCGGAAATCAGCATCAACGCGTAACCGGCCCCGCCCGGTTTGTCTGCCCAGTCTAATCGGCCGCGTGCCATCCAGCCAACGCAGAAAATCAGCATGACGATGAGTCCGTCCCCAAGGCTGGGAACGATGCAGTGCATCGCAAATTCGAACCAGCTCCCATCCTCGACATACAGCGACATCTGAGCCACTTCCCATGGAAAGTTGAGCAGTACCGAAATCACGAACAGTACGGCTATTCTGGGGAGAATTTTTCTGAGGTGATCTGGTTTTTCCATACTGAAGCGTAACGCTGTTTTCACCTGCTATAGGTGTCACAAGCGACACCGCGTCGCCTACATTCTCGACTCCCAGTTGAGCGCGCAGGTTGTAGGTTGCAGCCTACTCGGCTTGGTGACCATCTCGTGCGCGTTTGGTGTTGTTGAGCGCGCATGATGGCTTGACTGTGGCATTGTTGGAGCTGCTTTTTTCAAGCCCCGCACGAAAGCCGCGATGGGCTCAACAACTCCCAACATTCAGAAAGAATCAATGATGAAACTCGATCCTAAAAACATCGGACCTGTATCTGTCGCGCTTGCCGTCCTGAGCGTCGCGCTGCTGCAACCCCTGGCGTTTGCGCAAATGCAAATGAAGCCCGGCAGTGACGGCACGCCGGGCGGGAAAACTGCCACAACGTCCATGCCAGGCGGCATGATGGACATGAAGGGCATGGATATGAGGGGGATGATGAAAGACAACAACGAGAAGATGTCGTCCATGAAAATGACTGGCAATGCCGACGTTGATTTTGCAATGATGATGCGCATTCATCACTTGGGTGCCATTGACATGGCAGAGGCAGAGCTTCGCAATGGCAAAGACCCTCAAATGAAGAAGATGGCCAAGAGCATCATCGCCGCGCAGAAAAAGGAAATCGCGACGTTCGACAGGTTTCTTGCTAAAAAGAGCCAACCCGCTCAAAAGATGAGCAAATAGGCTGGTGAGGTCGGGCCGACCATGAGTGTCCGCAACCTTCATCAATTGCTGGAGCCCAAATCGATTGGGCTGCTGGGGGCATCTGAACGAATTGGAAGCGTGGGCGCGACGGTGTGGCGAAACCTCCGTGCTGGGCGGTTTACGGGGCCGATCTACCCAATCAACCTCAAACATGCGAGCCTGGGTGACGCCCAAGTATTCAAGCGGGTCGCCGATCTTCCCCGGGCTCCAGACCTTGCTGTGCTGTGCACTCCGCCAGCCACTGTGGCAGATCTGATCAGAGAACTGGGACAGCTGGGCACACGTGCTGCCATCGTGATGACGGCGGGCCTGAGCACTGCGCAGAAGCGGGCCATGCTCAATGCAGCGCGGCCCCACTTGTTGCGGGTGCTTGGTCCGAATTGTCTTGGCCTGCTCAGCCCGCATATCGGTCTGAACGCAAGCTTTGCTCATACCGACGCCTTGCCGGGTGAAGTGGCTTTCGTTTCGCAATCGGGCGCGCTCGTCACCGCTGTTCTGGACTGGGCCAAGTCAAGGCACATCGGTTTTTCGCACATGGTCTCGCTAGGTGAACGTGCGGATGTCGATTTTGGAGACCTGCTGGACTACCTCGCCAGTGATGGCCGGACGCGTTCCATCTTGCTGTACATCGAATCGATCGAAGCGTCGCGCAAGTTCATGTCGGCTGCGAGGGCTGCTGCCCGCAACAAGCCTGTAATTGTGGTCAAGGCAGGACGCGCAGGCAACGGTCTCAAGGCCGCGGCTTCTCATACCGGCGCACTGGCCGGCTCTGACATCGTGTTTGATGCGGCCATCCGGCGCGCTGGCATGCTGCGTGTCGAGACGCTGCAGGACCTGTTCATGGCCACTCAAACACTTGCACGCTTTAGCGCTAATCGGGATGAGGCTCTCACGCTGATGACGAATGGCGGTGGGGCTGGCGTGATGGCGGCCGATGCTGCCGCGCTGGCCGGGATCACGCTGCAGGATCTGAGCAAAGATTTGCGCGCCCAGCTCGACGCTGCGCTGCCTGCCACCTGGTCGCGCGCCAACCCGATCGACATGATTGGCGACGCACCCGTGTCCCGGTATGCCGAGACTCTGGCGGCATTGCTGGCGGACCGAAGCGCTGGTGCGGTGCTCTTCATGCACGCCCCCACCGCCATCGTGGCAAGCGCGGACATCGCGCGCGCCTGTGCTCCGCTCGTTCGGGAAGCGAAGGGCCGCGTCATGGCCTGCTGGCTGGGGGATTCTGCTGTCTCCGAGGCCAGGCAAATCTTTGAGGAAGCCTGCGTGGCTGACTACGCGACCCCCGAGGAAGCCGTGCGGGCCTTCGCCATGCTGGCCACCTATCGCCGCAACCAGGCGCTGCTGCTCGAAGCGCCAACTGCAAGCGAAAACGGTCCGCCCGACCTAGCTGCAGCTCGCGCCGGCATTGAGGCGGCACTGGCCGACGGCCGTGAGATGCTCGATGAACTGGAAGCCAAGGCAGTTCTGCGAGCCTACGGTATCCCGGTGGTGGAGACGGTGGCTGCGAGCGCTACGGCAGACGCCGTGGCACTGGCCGCCAAGTCGCTCGACTACCCACTCGCGTTAAAGATACTGTCACCCGACATCAGCCACAAGTCGGACGTGGGAGGTGTAAGCCTGCACCTGCGCGATGAAGGCGAACTCCGCCAGGCCGCCGAGGCCATGCTGGTCCGCGTGCGCAGGCTGCGGCCAGAGGCACGGATCACTGGTTTTACCGTGCAAGCGATGGCTGTGCGGCCGATGGCGCATGAACTGATCATCGGCGCCAGCATCGACCCGGTATTCGGCCCGGTGCTGTTGTTCGGACAAGGTGGCACGGCGGTGGAAGTCCTTGCAGACCGCGCGATCGCGTTGCCGCCGCTCAACCGCGTGCTTGCGCGCGAGGTAGTGTCACGCACCCGCGTCTCCAAACTTCTGGCTGGCTATCGGGACCATCCTGCCGCCCAGTTGGACGCGGTCTACGACGTCCTGGTGGCCGTGTCGCAAATGCTCGCTGACTTGCCCGACTTGGCCGAGCTCGACATCAATCCGCTGTGGGCCGACCAGGATGGGGTGATCGCGCTCGATGCGCGGCTGCGAGTCAGTCGCAGTCAGCAAGGCGGTGCGGCAAGTTTTGCCATCACGCCCTATCCCGCTGAACTGGTGGAGACCGCTCTCTGGCAGGGTGAACACATTGTGCTGCGCCCAATTCGCCCCGAAGACGAAGCGCAACACCGGGCCTTTGTCGATCTGCTGGATCCGCAAGACCTGCGTTTGCGATTTTTCAACTCGCGCAGGGAATTGCCGAGAAGCGAGATGGCCCGGCTCGCACAGATCGACTACGCCCGCGAGATGGCGTTCATCGCCGTGCGCACGCTGTCGGACGGCTCGCTTCAAACCCTGGGCGTGGTGCGCGTTGTCATTGATCCGGACAATGTCGATGCGGAGTTCGCCGTCATCGTGCGATCAGACCTCAAGGGCCGCGGCCTGGGACGGCTGCTGATGCGCAAGATGATGGACTTCCTGATCGGTCGCGGTACGCAGCGAATGGTGGGGTTTGTCCTGCGTGAAAACGACGCCATGCGCAAGCTGGCCCGGTCCCTGGGGCTCAGTCTTGATCCGCCCTCACCCGACCCCGACCCTCACGCTGACAGCTTGCGCTTCGTGCTGAAGTTACCGAAAGCGGGGCATTCAGTTTGACGCCTTAAGGAAACGCACCATGCAAGCACTTGTCTACAACGGTCCTGGCCAGAAAATACTGCAAGACCATCCCAAGCCATCCATCAAGATGCCCACCGACGCAGTGGTCCGGATCACCCGGACCACAATCTGCGGCACCGACCTGCACATCCTCAAAGGCGATGTTGCAACCTGCAAACCGGGCACGGTACTGGGTCATGAAGGCGTGGGCTTGGTGGATTCGGTCGGCGCGGGCGTCACGACCTTCAAGCCAGGCGGCCGTGTGCTGATCTCCTGTATTTCCGCCTGTGGCCGATGTGAGCCCTGCCGCAAAGGGATGTACTCGCATTGCACCACCGGCGGCTGGATGCTGGGTCATACCATCGACGGAACGCAAGCGGAGTTCGTACGGATTCCTCACGCTGATACCAGCCTCCACCCCATCCCAGAAGGAGCCGACGAGGATGCATTGGTCATGCTGAGTGACATCTTGCCGACCGGCTTTGAATGCGGCGTGCTCAATGGCAAGGTCAAGGTGGGCTCCACCGTCGCGATCGTCGGCTCAGGCCCGATTGGGTTGGCGGCCTTGCTGACGGCGCAGTTCTATGCTCCGGCGGAGATCATCATGGTCGACTTGGACGACAACCGGCTTGCCGTGGCCAAGCGCTTCGGCGCGACTTCTACCGTAAACAGTACTGACGGCAAGGCAGCCGAGCAGGTGATGGCGCTCACGGGCGGACGCGGCGTCGACACAGCCATCGAGGCAGTGGGCATTCCAGCAACCTTCACGCTCTGTGAAGAGATCGTCACGGCGGGCGGGACCATCGCAAATGTGGGTGTTCACGGCGTCAAGGTAGACCTCCACCTGGAGCGGCTCTGGTCGCACAACGTGACCATCACGACGGGGTTGGTCGACACGTTCTCAATTCCCATGCTGCTCAAGACCGTGCAGTCGAATCGTATTGACGTCAGCCAATTAATTACGCACCACTTCAGGCTGAGCGAGATGCTGAAAGCCTACGAAACATTTGGCAAGGCTGCCGACACCAAGGCATTGAAGGTGATCATCCAGGTCTGAGCAATGCACTCGCCAACAGACCCGCTGCTAGAACCGTCGACCATGGACGCGGTCGCGGTAGCGAGGGAGCTCGGAGCCGACCTAGTCGCAGGGCTCACGTCGCAGGAGGCATCGCGCCGGCTTGCTCAGAACGGACCTAACGCGCTGCGGCAGGTGCCGATGATGGCGGCGTGGCACCGGCTGTTGTTGCACTTTCGGGATCCGCTGGTTTACCTGCTGCTCGCTGCGATTGCCATCGCGCTCGCCGCTTGGCTGGTCGAGGGACGGCACGGTTGGCCGGTGGACGCGATCGTGATTGCTACGGTGGTCCTGCTCAATGGTCTGTTGGGCTATCTCCAGGAGGCCAAAGCGGTGGATGCGGTGGCCGCACTGGCCCGGATGACCGAGGCCACTTCCGCCGTCCTGCGCGACGGCCGGCAGCTGCGAGTACCCAGCGCCCAGTTGGTACGCGGTGACCTGCTGCTTCTAGCTGAAGGCGACGCCATTGGAGCCGATGGTCGCCTGCTGCAAGCAACGTCGCTGCGGGTACAAGAAGCATCGCTGACCGGGGAAAGCCAGGCCGTGCTCAAGGACGCAACCACCCTGGCGCAACCGGCGGCGCTCGGCGACCAGCTCGGCATGGTGTTCAAGGGCACTGCGGTGGCGCAAGGCACAGGTCGCGCGGTGGTCACGGCAACAGGCATGGACACCCAGCTTGGCCTGATCGCCCACCTGCTCGAAGCCACCGCCGAGAAGCCGACGCCGCTGCAGCTCGAGGTCGCCAGCATCGGACGGATGCTGGGCGTCGCGGTGATCGTCATCGCCGTGATCGTGGTCGGCACCGTCCTGACGATGTCCGAGATCCGCAGTGCATCCGACGTCATCGCGGTGTTGCTGCTGGGCGTGGCGCTAGCGGTGGCCGCCGTGCCGGAAGGCCTGCCGGCCATCCTGTCCCTGGTGCTGGCCATGGGTGTACAGCGGATGGCGCGGCACAACGCCATCGTCAAGAAGCTGTCGTCGGTGGAAACGCTGGGCTGCGCTTCGGTGATCTGCTCGGACAAGACCGGCACGTTGACTCGGTCGGAAATGACGATTGAGCGGGTGATGACCGCCTCGGGCCATGTCCATGTCACTGGGGTGGGCTACGCACCGGTCGGGCGTTTCGAGCAGGACGGCGTTGAGCTGGCGCCAGGAGCGCTGCGTAGCGAGCAGATCGTTGTGCTCAGCGGCGGCAGCTTGGCCAGCGACGCCGATCTGCGCCAGGGCACGGCAGGCCAATGGGAGATCTATGGCGACCCCACCGAAGCGGCTTTCCTGGTGGCCGAACGCAAGCTCGGCGTCTCCGAGCGGCGCGAAAAGCGCTTCGAGCGGATCGGCGATATCCCATTCACGTCCGAGCGCAAGATGATGTCCACCATCGCCATCGACCACGAGCATGGCGACCAAATGGTCGTAATCGTCAAAGGCGCACCAGACGTGCTGCTGGAGCGATGCACCCAGGCCCGCGTCGGCCTGGACACTGTCGCGCTGGACAGCGAGCGGCGCGCGAGCTTCCTGGCCGATGTCGACACCCTGACCGACGCGGCGCTGCGCACCCTGGCCGTGGCCTACCGCCCGCTGGCTGCGGGCGAAGACCCCAAAGCTGCCGAGTCGCTCGAACGCGAGCTGATCTTCGTCGGCACCGTCGGCATCATTGACCCCCCGCGCGAGGAAGCGGCGGTTGCCATCCGCGAGGCCCGGCGCGCCGGCATCCGCGTCATCATGATCACCGGCGACCATCCGCGCACTGCGGCCCGGATCGCCGCCGACCTCGGCATCGTGGCAGCTGGCGGCGCGGCTCTGACCGGGCTCGAGCTCGATGCGCTCGACGAGGTGGCTTTCCGCCAAGCGGTGCGCACGACGTCGGTCTACGCGCGCGTGGCGCCCAAGCACAAGCTGCGCATCGTGCATGCGCTGCAGGCCGACGGCAATGTGGTGGCGATGACCGGAGACGGCGTCAACGACGCACCGGCGCTGAAAGCGGCCGACATCGGCGTCGCCATGGGCGTGAC
>JANOLL010000291.1:0-2563 GCA_031419775.1 Polaromonas sp.
CCGCGCGCGCAAACAGATAGGCGTAGTCGTCCGCGCTCAGATCGCTGAACTGGAGGTAATGCCGGATCGGCGGGACGAATGAGGCGCTGCCGGTACTCATGCTGCCGATTTTTCTGCCAGAAACTGTTTGATCAGTGGGCATAAGATGGCGACGACTTCATCTGCCTCTGCCGCAGTCATGATCAGAGGCGGCACCAGACGGATCACTGAATCAGCGGTCACGCTGATCAGCAGGCCGTTGTCGGCGGCGCGCTTGAGCAGGTCGCCGCAGGGCATCTGGAGTTCGATGCCCAGCATCAGTCCCCGACCACGAATTTCCTTCACCCCGGCTTCACCGGCCAGCGCAGCCGTGAGCGCGGCCCGTAGATGTTCACCAACTGCTGTGGCGTTGGCCAGCACGCCGTCTTCCTGCATGATTTGGATAGTTTCTACCCCTGCGCGCATAGCCAGCGGGTTGCCGCCAAAGGTGGTGCCATGGTTGCCAGGTTGAAAAATGCGGGCAGCCTTCGGACCGGCCACCACTGCACCAATCGGCACGCCTGAACCCAGGCCTTTGGCCAGCGGCATCACGTCAGGCAGGATGCCCGACCACTGGTGCGCAAACCATTTCCCGGTGCGTCCCATGCCGCACTGCACCTCGTCGATCATGAGCAGCCAGTCGCGTTGGTCACACAGCTGGCGGATTTGCCGCATGTAGTCGTCATGCATGGGGTAGACACCGCCTTCGCCCTGAATCGCTTCAAAAAAGACGGCAACCACATTCGGGTTGTTGGCAGTAGCGGCTTTAATTGCATCGATGTCGTTGAGCGGCACGCGAATAAAACCCTCGACCAGCGGGCCAAAACCGGCTTGCACCTTGGGATTACCTGTAGCGCTGAGCGTGGCAATGCTGCGACCGTGAAAGGCTTTTTCGTACACCACAATTTCCGGCCGTTCGATGCCCTTGTCGTGGCCAAATTTGCGCGCCAGCTTCAAGGCGGCTTCGTTGGCCTCAAGACCGGTAGAGCAGAAAAACACGTTCTCCAGGCCAGATAGCTCGACCAGCTTGGCCGCAAGGGTTTCCTGCAGGGGCACATGGTAGTAGTTGGAGCTGTGGATGAGCTTGCCGATCTGGTCTTGCAAGGCTGGTACCAGCTTCGGGTGGTTATGCCCCAAGGTATTGACCGCAATGCCACCCAGCGCGTCCAGATAGCACTTGCCGTTGATGTCCCACACCCGGCAGCCCTGACCATGCGACAGTGCTATCGGCAGACGGCCATAGGTGTTCATCACATGCGGGGAGGCGGCTTCAACGAAAGAAGGCAGGGCAGCGGTCATGGGAAAGCTCCGGACATGAAAACAAAGGGTGGCGACCCCAAGCAAACCACGGTAACGAAAGCCCGCGCGCCAGATCGACAAGCGCCTGATTTTAGGCGCAGACCTTGCTAACCCAGATCGGGCCTGTGGTGTGCACCGGGGCAGATGGGGTCTTGCTGGCAGGCGAATTGGATTCGCCTGTCAGATAGAATATTGCTGCGGTGCAGCATGGCATCCCGACACCGGTGAGCAGGTGAAAAAAGCTTTTTTTCATCTCAATTTCGGCGGCTCTTCAGATGGTCTTGGATGGTTGTTTATGGTTTCTAACGTCGCTCGGGAAGTCTTCATTCAGGGCGTCACCCACGATGGCAAGACATTCAGACCGAGCGACTGGGCGGATCGCCTGTGCGGTGTCCTGAGCCAGTTTCGACCGGGGGGACCGCAGCCGGGCAGCCACCTGACCTATTCCCCGTGGTGTGTGCCGACCGTCATCCAGGGTGTGAAGTGCGTGGTGGTCAATGCAGCCTTGCGCGATGCGGAGCCGATGGCTTGGGACTTTGCCATCAACTTTGCCAAGGACAATAACTTGGTGATGGCCGAGGCCTGTTTGCTTCCCGACGCGCCGCAGACCTGATACGGCATCTTCTTTGCCAGGCTTGGACTTGATGAGGTGACACAAACAAAAAAGCCGTCTTTCGACGGCTTTTTTTACTTCACTTGCAGCGCACCCTACAAAACGGCGGAAGGCTCTTTTAACAGAGCTTTCCGGGCTGTTTGACCTGATTGCTCAGGCTGCCTTGGGGGCGGTGAGTGCCAGGGCTTTCACCTTGGCCGACAGGCGGCTCTTGTCGCGCGCTGCCTTGTTTTTATGGAAGATACCTTTGTCGGCAACCGTGTCGACAATGCTCTGGGCTTTGGCGAACAGGTCTTTGGCCTTGTCCTTGTCACCGGCTGCAACGGCTTTTTCGACGTTTTTCACAGCGGTGCGGTATTTGGAGCGCAGCGACGTGTTGGCTGCGTTGAGTTTGACGTCCTGACGAACGCGTTTGCGGCCCGACGCCAGGCGCGGGTTCTTTTTCTTGGGTTTGGCTGTAGCCATAAATGAAGTCCTTTTGGATTCGGCTGACGGGTGATCAGGTCCGAAAATGGGTCTGCGGATGTTGCAAGCGAAGCTCTCCATTATATGCCGGCTAGTCGCTTTGGGGCAGTTGGTCTAGATTGGCGCGATGGACCGCCTAAACTCGGAGGGTGTCACTCTTCAAGTCCG
>JANOLL010000292.1:0-7796 GCA_031419775.1 Polaromonas sp.
GGTAGTGGTTAATTTCAGTCTGGTATCGGATTCACTGCGAAATCTTCATCCTGCGAGCGAGGCCCTTGCCCTCGCTCTGTACCGTGCCGTCGCGGTCTAGGCTGGTGCCGGCCAGGTACCCACCCTTGGACAGGCAATGGAAGTTGCCACATCAGTGCTTTACCTCGAAGCAGCTTTACATGATCTGGATCCGAACGACACCCGCCTGGGCATGCGCACAGCGCATCTGGCTGAGCGCCTGGAAAAAGTGAGCAAGGGGGCAGAGTCACAGCCACTTGAATCTTGGATGGAAGATCTCTATCGGCAGGTCAGTGACAAGCAAACCATGGGCAGTGTGGTCGGTGAACTGCGGGTGAATTTGGGTGAACTTGAAAAATCACTCGATCTTTTCTTTCGCAACCCGCTGGACAAAGCAGCCCTGCGTGATGTGCCAGTCCACTTGTCGCAAATGTTGGGCGTGTTGTCGGTGTTGGGGCTGGATCAGGCCGCCCAGGCGGTATTGCATCTGCTGGACCTGGTGGGGCATATGCAGATCACCGAGGTCGATGTGCAACAGGCGCGGGAAGCAGGCACTTTTGACCAGATCGGCAACAACCTGGGTGCGCTGAGCTTTCTGATTGACATGCTCAATTACCAGCCTGCACTCGCCAAAAAGCTTTTTTTATACGACGACGCGAAGGGGGAACTCAGGCCTCTCATGGGTCGTACCCTGAGACCAGATGATGACCTGGTCCTGGCGGCTTCGAGCCAGGACTTGCTCGCCGAGCAGGTCAGTGCGGTCGTTCGCGATGCGAGCGACGGCGTCTCCACCGAAAAACTCACTGGCAAACTGGAAGCGCTGGCAACACAAGCCGCACTTGCAGGCCAGGCCGAGCTGGCGCAATCCGCCATTTATGCTTCCACCGCAGTCAGCGGTGCCGATGAGCAGGCGACCGCCAGCGCTCTCAGCACGTTGGCGGACTCGGTGGCGCCTTTTGCGGCTGCCCCGGCTCCCCTGCCTGAACCGGTTGACTTTGAAGAAGACGATCTTCTGGACATCTTTCTGGAGGAGGCACGCGAAGTGGCGGGCAACGGCCAGCAGGCGCTTGAACTCCTCGCGACTGATCCGGGAGACATCGGTCAGCTGACTGTTTTGCGCCGCGTTTTCCATACGCTCAAAGGCAGTGCGCGGATGGTTGGCTTGAATGAGTTCGGTGAGGCCGCATGGTCAATGGAGCAGCTGTTTAACACCTGGCTGGCAGAACAGAAGCGGGCAACTGAAGATTTCCGTTCCTTGACTGCCAGTATTTTGAGCGGTTTTGCGGCATGGATTGAAGACATCGCGGCCAAAAGCGATGGCGCCTGGACTGCCGCCACTTTTCATGCCAGCGCTGACGCCATGCGAAACGAAGGCATTTTGGTGCCGTGGGTGATGCCGTCTGTTATCTCCGAACCTTTGTCAGACGTGGTTGCGCAGGAACCTGAACCGATTGATTTGCAGGCGGGCGAGGCCAGTGCAAGTGCAGCAACGGTGGTCGCGCCAGTCGCCGAACCCGATCAGCCGGTGACCGCCGGGGCATTCGATTTTGTTGATTTCACGCTCTCACTCGATGCCGAACCAGACGTTCCAACGATCGCTGAGGCCACCCCACCTGAACTTCCATCTCTGGCTTTGACGGACGACCTACTTGGTTTCGACTTCGACAGCCTGGCGTCTTTGCCGCCAACCCCCGAAATGGCGCTAGTGTTGCCTGTCGCGACGGTCGAACCAGCGATAGAAATATCTGAAGTGTTCCTTGATGAACCTGAAGCGGAACTGCTCAACCCGACTGAGGAATCCATCAATGAAGTGGTCGACTTGTCGGCGGCCGACTTTGACGCCCACTTTTTGAGCCAGGCCGCGACGCCGCCGGCAGAGACTGATTTCCCGGCGGAAGACATGACGTCGCCGATGTCCGAACCCGTCAGGGTGATCGGCTCGCTGCGCATCAGCATCCCCCTTTACAACGTTTACCTCAATGAGGCAGACGAGTGGTCCCGCCGCCTGGCTACCGAGGTTTCCGAGTGGGCCATGGAAGCCAACGAGCCAATCGGGGACTCCACGGTGGCGCTGGCGCATTCTCTGGCGGGCAGTTCCGCCACAGTTGGTTTTAATGCCTTGTCCGAAATCGCCCGCGCGCTGGAGCATGCCCTGCAGCTCTCGCAGGCGCACCACAGCCGCAGCGTGGCCTCAGCCTGCGCTGACTTGTTTGTCGACGCAGCCGAAGATATCCGCCGGGTCTTGCACCAGTTTGCAGCGGGCTTCCTGAAGTCACCCGATGCCAATTTGCTGGAGCGGCTTAGGCACCTTGAATTTCCCGATCCGGTCTCGGCTTTTTCGCACGATGAGTCAGGCTTTGACATTGGCGGACCTGCTCATCAGGTCGACACTGGCAGTGCCGATTTACAGATGCCCGTGGCACCTCCCGATCCTGTGCCAATGAGCCGAGCAGCGGAGCCTGTACGGTCGAGCTCGCCGAGCCTTTCGGAGCTTGCATCAGAGGCCTTCTCAGACGATGAAAACGACGAGATTGATGCGGTCGATGCGATAGACCCGGAGCTTTTCCCCATTTTTGAAGAAGAGGCGGCAGAGCTAATGCCGCAGTTGGGCGGCGCCTTGCGGCAGTGGTCGTCTCGACCAGACAACAAGGGCGCCCGCATGGAAGTGCTGCGCGCCTTGCATACGCTTAAAGGCAGTGCACGTCTGGCAGGAGCCCTGCGCTTGGGCGAAATGGCACACCGGATTGAGTCTGAAATCGAATACATGGGTTCCGAGTCCTCGGCTGGCGTGGACTTTGATCCCTTGCTGACACGCTTTGACGCCATGGAGCACACCCTGGATGGGCTGCGCAAGTCGGTCGCGCTTGATGGTGCGACTGGCCTTACCGCACCAGAGCCGATGCCCTTGGCGTTTTCAGCGAACGACCCGGTGGCCACCTCGGCTTCCGCCGAAGCAACTCCAACCAAGGCGGTTTCCGAGTCAGGCAGGAACATCATCCCTGCGCCTCAAACCATGGTCATGCAGCCGCTTCGTCAAGCGGCCACCGCGTCGATCAGGGTGCGCTCGCAGCTGCTTGACCGTATGGTCAACCAGGCAGGCGAAGTCATGATTACCCGCTCCCGACTGGAGGTCGAGCTGGGCCAGCTACGTGGATCGCTGGTCGATATGAACGACAACTTGAACCGACTGCGGCAACAGTTGCGCGACATCGAACTGCAGGCTGAAACTCAGATGCAATCGAGGTTGGCGCAAGCCAAGGAACTCCAAGCTGGCTTTGACCCACTTGAATTTGACCGTTTCACCCGTGTGCAGGAATTGACCCGCATGATGGCCGAGTCTGTCAATGACGTCGCCACCGTACAACGAACGCTGCAACGGACGGTTGAGGCAACCGAAGATGACCTGATTGCCCAGGCCCGTCAAACCCGCGAATTGCAGCGCGACCTGCTGCGAACCCGAATGGTCGAATTTGAAGGTATTTCAGACCGTCTGTATCGCGTCGTTCGGCTGGCTTCCAAGGAAACCGGAAAACAGGTGCGGCTCGATCTCCTGGGAGGGACCATAGAGATGGACCGCGGCATGCTGGACCGCATGACGCCCGCGTTTGAACACCTTTTGCGCAACTGTGTCGCGCACGGCATTGAAAACCCAGCCCTGCGCGCGGCAGCCGGAAAGGACCCGATTGGGTTGATTACCGTCAATTTGCGGCAGGAAGGCAACGACGTTTCAGTAGAGTTCAGCGATGATGGCGCCGGTCTGGACCTCAAGCGGATTCGCGAAAAAGCCGTCTCCCTGGGACTGTTGACCATTAGCCAGTCGCTCAGCGACCAGGAAGCAGCCAACCTAATCTTCATGCCTGGCTTTTCAACTGCTGCCCAGGTCACGGAACTGTCTGGCCGCGGAATCGGCATGGACGTGGTTCGCGCTGAAGTCAACAGTGTCGGAGGCCGGATCGAAACCTCTACCGTAGCCGGTCAGGGCACCCACTTCAAACTAGTGCTTCCATTGACCACTGCTGTGACGCAGGTGGTGATGCTGCGTACGGCCGAATTGTCGGTCGGCGTGCCGGCCAGCGTGGTGGAGAACGTTCGCCGAGTCACTGCCAAGGAGCTGCAGCAGGCCTACAACACGGGTTTGCTAGATGTCAACGGTGAGGCTGTGCCATTTTTCTGGTCGGGTGCCTTGCTGCAAACCTCTCACCGCAGCGCCGAGGCTCAGACCAAAACGACGCCAGTCGTCGTATTTCGCAGCGCAGCGCAGCGGGTTGCCTTGCATGTGGATGAAGTACTGGGTAACCAGGAGGTCGTAGTTAAAAACCTGGGACCACAGCTGTCCCGATTGCCGGGCCTTGCCGGCATGTCCGTGCTGGCATCGGGTGCGGTTGTGCTGATTTACAACCCGGTGGCCCTGGCGTCGGTTTATGGTGAGCAGGCTCGCGGCCTGAGTGCGGACCGCGCCGAGCCGCATATGCTCGAGTCGCCGTCCAACGCCGTGCCCAGATTGATGGGGATGGCCCCTGCTGCGCCGCTCGTGCCGCTTATTTTGGTGGTTGACGATTCCATCACGGTGCGGCGTGTGACGCAACGTCTGCTTCAGCGGGAGGGTTACCGGGTGGCCATGGCTGCCGATGGCCTGCAGGCCTTGGAGCGCCTCCAGGAAGAACTTCCCGCTGTCGTTCTATCGGATATTGAGATGCCGCGCATGGACGGTTTTGATCTGGCGCGAAATATTCGTGCGGATGCTCGCTTGAGCGCTTTGCCTATCATCATGATCACCTCGCGGATTGCCGGAAAGCACCGCGACCATGCCAAGGAATTGGGTGTGGACCATTACCTGGGCAAGCCCTACTCAGAAGAGGAACTGATCAGTCTGGTGCGGCATTATTGCAAGGCAGAGACCAAAGTTGCTGCATGAAAATCGGTTGTAGCCCCTAAATAATAAGCGTCGGTAGCTATGAAAATAATAGCTAAACTGACACGGGCTTTTTGACCACCGCGTAGCGTTCCAGCGTGCGTGCACGCGCTTCGGCATGGTCAACCACCGGCCAGGGATAGTCTTTTCCCAGCTCGATCCCGGCTTCGGCCAGCTCCAGGGGTTTGGCCAGCCAGGGGTGATGCAGGGCGGCTGTCGGCAATTTTTCTAGCGCTGGCAGATAGCGTCGAATGAACTTTCCGTCTGGGTCGAACTTTTCGCTCTGGCTCACAGGATTGAATATCCTGAAATAGGGTTGGGCATCACAGCCACTGCTGGCGGCCCATTGCCAGCCACCATTGTTCGATGCCAGGTCAAAATCATTGAGATTTTCGGCAAAATAGCGTTCGCCCCAGCGCCAGTCAATACCCAGATCCTTGACCAGAAAACTGGCCACCACCATGCGCAAGCGGTTGTGCATGTAGCCGGTTTGGTTGATCTGCGCCATGGCCGCGTCGACCAGAGGGTAGCCGGTGCGGCCTTCGCACCAGGCAGTAAATAGCGCATCGGCTTCAGACCCCACCGCCCAGCCAATCCGGTCGTATTCCGGTTTGAACGCATGGTCGGCCGCATGCGGGAAGTTGCTCAGTATCTGGGCATAAAAGTCGCGCCAAATCAGCTCGCTGAGCCACACGCCAGCGCCCTCGTCGCCTTCATTTTGAAAGGCCAGGGCCTGGCGCGCCAGCTTCCGGATTGAGACGGTGCCAAAACGCAGGTGGACGCCGAGATAGCTGGGCCCTTTGATGGACGGGAAATTGCGGGTTTCGTGGTAATCCTTGATGCGACCCAGGAATTCCTCAAAAAGCTGCTCGCCACCGGTGGAGCCGGTCGGCATCTTCAAGGCTTGAAGGTTGGTACGGTTGAAACCGAGCGTCTCCAGCGCCATCACACCTTGCCTGTGGCCTGCAGGTTTTTCGGCAAGCGCTCCAGCGTGCTTTTCAATCTCATAGGATGACAGGTAATAGGCGTCTACTTTTTTTAGCCAGGCGTTTTTATAGGGTGTGAACACGCTATAGGGCTTATTGGCGAGGGTCAGTATCTCGGATCTCTCAAAAATGACATGATCCTTGAAAGTGTGGAATGCCACGCCCTTCACGGCCAACAAAGCTTCCACCTCGGCATCGCGAGCAAGGGCCTGCGGCTCATAGTCATGGTTGGCAAATACGGCATCGACTGAAAGCTCAGTAGCCAGGCGTGCAATAGCCTCGCTCGCGCTGGCGTGCTCAACCAGCAGACCAGTGTCCGAAATGCCATGCCGGCTGCCAAGTTGCTCGAGCTGGGTGTCAAGGTCAAGCAGCGAGGCATGAATAAATTCAACCCGTCGGTCTGCCCGGGGCAAGCTTTCAAGAATGTCACGGTCAAAAATAAACGCACAGAAAACCTTGCCGCACGATTTCAGGGCGTGATGCAGGGCGGCGTTGTCTTCGGCACGCAGATCGCGCCGGAACCACATCAACCCGGCCTGGTATTTTTTGGTCATGCGCAGCATGGTAGCGAAACTGCGCGCCGCCGGTTTGCTACGAGCCCCGGCTGGGAAAAGTTTGTGGCGAATGGTTTTCGGGCAGGTATGCGCAGAAGCATCAGGCGTAAAATCGGTTTATGCCGCTCGACTTTGCGCCGACCAATTTCACGCATCACTTCCTGATTGCGATGCCCGGGCTGAGCGATGAGGCGTTTGCCAAAAGTGTGGTCTACATGTGTGAACACAGTGACCGTGGCGCGTTGGGCCTGATCATCAACAAGCCCAGCGATATCAATCTCAAGCGATTGTTCGACAAGGTAGAACTGCCATTGCACCGGGAAGACCTGGTTGAATCACCGGTTTTTCAGGGTGGCCCGGTACAAACCGAACGGGGTTTTGTGCTGCACGAGGCCATGATGCCCGGCCATGAATCGGTCTATGCCTCGACCATGACCATTCCCGGTGGGCTGGAGATGACCACATCCAAAGACGTGCTCGAAGCGCTGTCAACGGGTGCCGGGCCGCGCAGGATATTTGTGTCGCTGGGTTACTCGTCCTGGGGCGAAGGCCAGCTTGAATCTGAAATTTCGGACAACAGCTGGCTGACGGTGGCCGCCGACCCCGCAGTGATTTTCGACACCCCGGTTGAGCAGCGTTATGACCGCGCCTTGTTGCTGCTGGGCCTTCAAAGCTGGATGCTTTCTCCTGAGGCTGGCCGCGCATGAGCGTGGGTGACTTGTCGTCCCCGGCCACAGGCCTGCAAACTTTTCTGGCTTTCGACTTCGGTGTAAAACGCACTGGCGTGGCCACCGGGAATTTGCTCACCCGCACTGCCACCCCGCAGGGAACCATTACAGCGGTGGGTGATGCACGTTTTGCTGCGGTCGAGCGTTGGCTGCAAGAGTGGCAGCCCGACGCCCTGGTGGTCGGCATCCCCTATCATCCGGACGGAGCCAGCCACGACACGACCCGGCTGGCATCAAAATTTGCACGTCAGTTGCGGGGCCGGTTTGGCCTGCAGGTTTTTGAGGTCGATGAACGCTACAGCACTACTGAAGCCCGGTCGAATGACGCGTCCGACACCGATGCCGCATCCGCCTGCATCATTCTGGAGCAGTTTTTAAGGGGCCTTCCATGAGTAGCCTGACGCTCGATGCCGAAGCGCTTTATCGGGACCTGTTGCACGCGATGCAGCAGCTCAAGGCAAGCCACGAGGCTGGCGGGCAGCCGCCTTTTTTGCTGGTGGGAATTGCTTCGGGCGGGGTCTGGCTCGCCGAGCGCCTGCACAAAGACTTGGGGCTTCCGGGCAAGTTCGGCATCTTGTCCTCGTCCATGCACCGCGAT
>JANOLL010000293.1:0-7633 GCA_031419775.1 Polaromonas sp.
CAGCTACGAACATCCACTTTAGCCCTTCACGCCGAGACGAACATTTAGGCGCCCCACGATGTACGACCCACGGCTAAAAATTGGCTTCCCGTTACCGGTCACTGACGAACGTCCGCAACTGGCCCGAAAGCGGATGCAGAAGCTGACCATGGACAGTGCGATGTCGTTGTCAATAGCAAGCCGATAGGCTAGAGGATGCAGAGATAGACAGCCTGGAAGCTACGTTAGATCGCTTGGTCGTATTTCCGTTTGAAATTGCAAGAGCTGCTATTCCACGGCTGAAGGATCAAGCGAAGGCGCGCGTTGTTTTTATAACTTCCAATCGGAATCGGCTTCCGTTACGCGGTGGCTCTATTCCCGACATAGCAAGGGCGGGCGCCCCTTTCGGTTCAAGTGGTTGCTGACACTTCCACTCTGGCACATCGGATGCCGTTACGGGTGGGGCGTCCATCCCATTGCTTCTGCATTGCTTCTGGCCCGAGAGCGGCTGTCGAGACAGAGCGGAATTCTAGGAGTCTGAACTGACTGCCCTAAAGCCGACATCGACTATCGCTTGAAGTCAGTGCCCGCGGCTGGCGGATTTGCAGCAGAAGCAGGCATCCGCCAGCGGCAGCTTTCTGGAAACCCAATTGCATCGGGTGGCGTACCAGTCAGCGGTCGGTCACGCCGGCACAATTGGGGACCAAAGCCGTCAGTGAATGACACGGAAAGCGGATATTCAACGACAAGCGTTCAAGGACGGTGCAGCGTTATACGCCGTCTCTTGCAACGCTTCGATAGGCGAATCTTACTTCGCTAGCTGCTATTTCTTGGCTTCTTCCATGGCCGAAACCAATTCACCTTCAAGGATGAAATTGCGGTCTGTTTGTGAAACGGGCTTAATGTGAAGTGTGCCAGCACCCTGCAGTCCTTTGAGCTTGCCGGTCCCGCCGACAACCTCCCAGACACCGTTATCAAGAAGCATCGGTTTGCCGTCTGCACCGGGCACGAATACAGCGCGAATTAGCCACTTCACGTAAGCAATGTCGCCTTCCGGAAGAGTGAAAACGAGGTAGCCGATGGCGTCGCCGCTGATGCCCGGCGTGATATCGTGCCTTCCGTATTCAGTAACCGCCGCCCCCGAAAGCAATCCTTTTCCCGTCGCTTTGCCTTCGCGCCGCACCATCAGTACGAAGTGTTTGCTGCCATCCGCGAAATCCAAACGTATTTGCTCCTTCGGGGACACGACTGCGTCGATCTTTACCGAAGCCGCGTCGACCGAGGCAGTCGCCGTCCCCAAAAAGGCTGCGACAGCGGCCAGTATCGCTATTCGCCTCACATGATTTCTTCTCATTTTTCCTTCTCCTTGCGATTGCGGCATAGATGGCGGTGCCGTGACGCCCAACGGTTATTCAACAGACCCATCCGTCAGTACTTTTGAGATTCTTAGAACATGCCAATGTGCAGCAACCGCTTGTTTCATTGGAGGTACTCTAAGGTTTTCTGTCTGTATATGTAATGCAAGTACGGGTGCCATTTTGGTACCGTGGAAGTTTTAGTTTAGGCGGTCCTATTGAAGATGTCTAGAACAAGAGCGCCAATGGCACAGTTGATTTTTGGCTCTGGCATCAAAGTCGAATAGTGTTGCGTCTTTGCGGGTCAAAAAGATTGATTTTGGTTCTTCGATCATTAACGTTCGCTATGGCACGGGCGGGAAAGCCAGGGCGACCGTATCAGGCAAAAAATTTGGCAGCCTGATGCCGGTCCCATCAGTTTCAGATTTCCGCCTGCTTGAAGATCTCCAACGCATCCTCGACCTCAGTATCTAGGAACCGCACATTGCTCTCCAGGTGGGAATGTCCCAGGAAAAATTGCAATGCTCGGATGTTTTGGGTGCCTCTATGGATTAAAGATGACTTTTGTATGTCGGATCGTGTGTGACTAAGAGCAGTGATTTTGGTCCGATATCTGTTTTAGACCGTTAGGCGCATACGCCTTACATCTTGCTGCGGCGGCGATCCAAATAGTCGGTTGTACTCACGGCTGAATTGGGACGGACTCTCGTATCCCACCAGTCCTGAGGCACTCGCTGCATCGATATTCTGGTTGAGCATCAGTTGCCGAGCTTCTTGCAGGCGCAATTGCTTCTGGAACTGCAACGGGCTGGTGCCAGTGATGGATCGAAAGTGCTGCCTGAATGTCGACGGGCTCATATGCACACTGGCAGCGAGTTCTTCTACGTGCATCGCCTGCGCAAAGTTTTGCTTGAGCCAGGTGACGGCTTTCGAGATTTGCTGGCTGGACGATCCGACCGACACCAGTTGCTGCATTTGCGGGCCATGGGGGCCTGCCAGCAAGCGGATCACGATTTCTCGTTTGATCAAAGGAGCCACGTGCGCGACTAGTTGAGGTTGTTCAAGCAGCTCGACCAGCCGCACAAGATTCCAGGCAAGCCGGTCGTCCAAGCGCTCGACACCGATAGGGCGACATGTCGCAGCACGGCCCGGAAACGTCAGTTGCATGTCGGCTGCGGTCTGGACAATCTCCTGGCTGTCCAGCGTCAGCATGAGACCGAGGAATGGTTCCTGCGAACTGGCGTGCGTGACGTGTGAGATGACTGGCAGGTCGATGGTCGTGAGCATGGATCGCCCGCACCATACTTGACTACATCCGAGCCCAGCAAGGCCTGCTTGTCTCCTTGGGCAACGACGCCAAGCCCTAGGTTAAAGATGCAGTGCAGGGGGGCGGTGGGTCCCTTGCGGCGATGCAATGACAGCGCCGGAATGGCAGTTTTGTAATCGCCATCGGATTGGGCAAAGGTGCCGATGGCGCACGCCAAAGCTCCAATTGCCGGAATCACCGATGTGTCAGAGTTAGTCGGGGGTTTCATGAGGGAATCTGATCTGTTTCGATGAATGAACTGTGGCCTTGCGGGTGCCTTTCCACGGCATTGACTCATCATCTACGTCGTTTTGTGCAAGAGGAACGGCGGTTTCGGCAATCGGATTCTTGGTGATTTGGCAACAATCACTTCACACCGATCAGCGCCTCGTCAACGCTTCATCAACTCCTCAACTTCTCAACTCCTCAAATACCTTTGCCATGAACGACAAACTTTTCTCCTCCCCGCCCACCAACCTCGGCCGCCGCCACGCCTTGTTCAGTGGATCGGCAATAACCGCTGCACTGGTTCTGCCCGCAGTGGCCAAAGCCACCAGTGGCTCGACCTCCAGCGCAAAGTTGGGCGATCCCCGCGTATTGAATGTCACCTTCAAACATAACGGCATTGACATGGCGGGCAATCTTTATCTACCGAGGAACTTCAGCGAGACCACCAGGTACCCCACCATCGTCAGCGTGCATCCCGGCGGCGGCGTGAAGGAGCAGACGGCCGGGCTCTATGCCCGCAAACTTTCCGACCAAGGCTCTGTGGCTTTGGCCTTCGACGCCTCGCACCAGGGCGCCAGCGGTGGCATGCCCCGCTTGCTGGACGATCCGATGCGCCGCGTTGCCGACATCTACAGCGCAGTCGACTACCTGACTTCGCTGCGCTATGTGGATGCTGCTCGCATCGGCGCCTTGGGCATTTGCGCCGGCAGCGGTACGGCGGTCAAGGCCGCGTCCATGGAGCGGCGCATCAAGGCGATTGCCACCGTGAGCGCGGTCGATGTGGGTGCCGCGACTAGAAAGGGCTGGGATGGAAAGACCACCAAAGCCGATCAGCTGGCAATGCTGGAGACGGTAGCTAAGCAGCGTAGCGCCGAGGCCAGTGGCGCTGCACCTGGGTTTGTCAATTACGTACCAGCGCTTGGTGATAAAACCGCACCGCGCGACCTCCAGGAAGCGGCCGACTACTACCTGACCCCGCGCGGCCAACATCCCAATTCACCTGACAAGATGTTGACGACCAGCCTCAGTGCACTGGCGTCGTTCACTGGATTCGACCGAGCAGACCTGCTCACCCAGCCTCTGTTGATGGTCGCGGGCAGCGAGGCAGGCTCCCTTTGGCACAGCAAGGAACTGCACGCCAAGGCGGTTGGCCCGAAAGAGCTCTTCATCGTCAAGGGCGCCACGCACATGGATCTGTACGACGGCAAGGTCGGGGATACCGCCATGACCAAGCTCTCGCCCTTCTTCAGCCGAGCCCTCGCGTAAATCACGACCAACCAGAAAATCTGGCTCATCCCCGGCGCAGGCAGAGGGTTGAGCCCTGACATCGCCAAAGCCGCGCTAGCTGCTGGACACACGGTGGTGGCCGTCGGCGGCGACCCGCAGAAGGTTCTCGCGGCCATAGGCAATCACAAAGGCCTGCTATGCCTCAAGCTCAACGTCCCACGCTGCTGTTCGGCCCCATGAACTTCACCCGTGCCGTGCTGCCGTTAATGCGGCTGCAAAAAGCCGGCCAAAGACTACGCGCTCGGGATTGCGGGATGGGCCAACGCGCTGTTACCTTAGACTGTCGAGGCCGCGCCAGTACGCCTCGCCCAGGCCAGACTATCGATCGTCATGTGGCTCGCCGTACAGATGGCGGGCCGACTGATTTGTTTTGTGTGAATTGAGTTTCTGAATCTGTCCGCCACCGCAACTTTAGGAAAACCAAGAACCATGAGCACCTTGCACGTAAACGGCCGCCAACAGATTATTGACGCGGATCCCAGCACCCCTATTCTCTGGGCCCTGCGCGACACACTGGGACTCACAGGCACCAAATTCGGCTGCGGCGCTGCGCTCTGTGGCGCCTGCACTGTGCACATGGATGGGCAGGCCATCCGTTCCTGCGTAACCCCCATCTCGGCTGCGGAGGGTAAGAAGATCACCACTATCGAAGCAACGACCAATGGTAGCGACCGCATAGGGGCGGCTGTGCACGTGGCCTGGGTCAAACACGACGTAGCGCAATGCGGTTACTGCCAGAGCGGACAGATCATGAGCGCCACCGCGTTCCTAAAGTCGCTACCGAAGGGTGAGCGGCCTAATGCTTCCGAGATCGACTCGGCCATGGCAGGCAACATTTGTCGCTGCGGAACCTACGATCGCATTCGCGCGGCGGTGGCGGATGCCGCCAAGACCTTGGCCTGAAGGGGGACACCATGTTGCATCACATCAAACCTGCTGATCTGCCCCGCGCCTTGGCCCACATCCTGGAACGCGAGCTTACCGAGACCCATACCTCGCTACCGCGACGCAGTTTCCTTAAACTGGCGGGCACCAGTGGACTCGCTCTGGGCGTCTTTTCGCTTCAGGCAACGGCCCAGGACAAGCCAGCTGAGGGTCTGAAACCCCACCAGCAACCCGCGGCATTCATGCAGATTGCGCCTAACGGTGAAGTCACCGTAACTGTCAACCGGTTGGAGTTTGGTCAGGGCGTTATGACAGGCTTGGCCATGATCCTCGCCGAAGAACTGGATGCCGATTGGAGTCGTGTGCAGGCACGACACGGCACCAGTGACGGTGCCTTTGCCGACCCAATGTTCGGCATCCACCTTACTGGTGGCTCCAACTCGATCAAGAACAGCTACACCCAATACCGTGAGTTAGGTGCACGCGCCCGCGCCATACTGCTTTCGGCGGCGGCGGCGCGCTGGAGCGTGGACGTCAAATCGCTGCGGACGAGGTCGGGCCAGGTGCTGGGCCCAGGCGGACGCAAGGCGGGATACGGCGAACTGGCAGCCTCGGCGATGCAGTTGCCAGTGCCGCAAACTGTTGCCCTCAAAGATCCGAAGGACTTCCGTCTGGTCGGCAAAGCCACCACTCGGTTGGACGCGAAGGCAAAGAGCAGTGGCCGACAAGACTTCGGTATTGATGTGCGTTTGCCGGGCCAACTTACGGCAGTGGTGGCCCGTCCACCCGTTTTTGGAGCACGGCTTGCGTCGGTAGACGACATTGCGGCCCGGGCCGTCAAGGGCGTGAAGGCTGTGCTGCGGGTTCCGGTCGACCGGGGTGGCGAAGGCATAGCTGTGATCGCGGACGGCTATTGGCCCGCCAAGCAGGCGCGCGACGCGCTCAAGCTGCAGTGGGACACCTCGAAGGTGGAGAAAGTTGACAGTGAACGCCTACTGGCACAGTACCGCGAACTGGCCACCAAACCAGGCCCCAGGGCCTTTGATGCCGACATTGCGCCACTGGTCAATGCACCACTCAAGATCGACGCCGAATTCGTTTTTCCATTTTTGGCCCATGCCCCGATGGAGCCGTAGAACTGCACCGTACAGCTCACGGCGGCGGGCGCTGAACTCTGGGTAGGTTCGCAAAGTCCCGGCCTGGATGGTATGGCAGCTGCAACCGCGCTGGGACTTAAGCCAGAACAAGTGAAGATGCACGTGCAGATGGCTGGGGGTGCTTCGGGCGGCGCCTGGTCAGTACCAATGAATACGTGATCGAGGCATGTGAAGTCGCCAAGGCCGCGCGCAGTGCAGGCCTGAACGTGCCGGTGCGAACGCTATGGAGCCGCGAAGACGACATCAAAGGTGGCTACTACCGTCCCATGCACCTGCACCGCGCGAGCATCGGCTTTGACGAGCGTGGCAACGTGCTGGCATGGGATCACGTGCTGGTGGGTCAGTCCATCCTGGCAGGCTCGGTCTTCGAGCAATATCAGGTGAAAAACGGCATTGATGCCACCGCCACCGAAGGCATGCGCGAACCATACGCGCTGCCTATGCGCCTGACAGTGCACCATCCCAAAGTTAACGTGCCGGTGTTGTGGTGGCGCAGCGTGGGTTCCACCCACACCGCATACGTGATGGAGACTCTGCTCGACGACATCGCGCGCGCCACGAAACAGGACCCCGTTGCCTACCGAATGCGCCTGTTTGGCGACAAACACCCGCGCCACCGTGCTGCGCTACAACTGGCTGTGGACAAGAGCGGATACGGCAAGAAGCAATTGCCCAGCGGGCGCGCGTGGGGCGTGGCGGTACACGAGTCGTTCAGCTCGGTAGTGGCTTATGTGGTGGAGGCCTCGGTGAGGGACGGCAGCCCGGTGCTCCACCGTGTCACCTCAGGAGTGCACTGCAACTTTGCGGTGAATCCGCGCAGTGTCGAGGCTCAGGTTCAGGGTGCGGCCATCATGGGTCTATCGATGTGCCGGCCCGGTTCAGCCATCACCTTCAAGGATGGTGAAGTGCAACAAAGTAACTTCGGCGATTACCCTGTGGCTCGCATGACTGATGCGCCGATTTTCGATGTGCACATCGTGCCCAGCGCCGATGCGCCTACCGGGATGGGTGAGCCTGGCTTACCCCCGCTGGCGCCGGCGTTTGCAAACGCTATCGCACGGCTGACTGGTAAGCCGCTGCGCGAGCTGCCATTCAAGCTGGCCTGACGACAAAATCCTAACTTCCAGTTCACGCCATAGTGGCCATAGACCTTGCGTCCGTAATCTTCTGAGGATTTGGGCGTATCAGAAGAGGCAGAGCGAAGCGGTCCTTCAAGCGTTGACTTGCAGGATTGGCCAACTATTTCCGGTGCGTTCGCTTGTAAATCGCGCTGAATTAGTGTGCAAGATATGAATGTCTGCCGTCCGAACTTAGGTCTGTTCTTACGGAGGACGGCTTTGTCTCGATAGCGGCTCTCGGGCCAACTGCAGTCACCCATAAATGACTGCTTTCGGAAAGTAGAATCAGATGAATTCAGAGCAGCTTGTCTTCGACGA
>JANOLL010000294.1:0-4875 GCA_031419775.1 Polaromonas sp.
GAAAATAGCTATAATTTGTATAGCTGAACGCTCAACATCTGAGAGCGCTAATAGCCAATTTGATGCCTTTAATGAGCCAGAAAACCGGTTTTGGGTACTTCCCATGCCGCTCATGCCTGTCAGCGCAACCCAGATTCGCCAGAAAGTAGCCTCTAGTGGGGCTGGCCTGCTGGCCCTGGACACTCTGGTTCCAGCACCGGTTGCGCGTTATATTTCGCAACATGGGCTTTACCGCCCGAGTCAGTCCTCCTCACCCAAGTAGCAAAGCCCTGAATGACCTCTACGCCTGTCAAAACCACCGCGACCCTTGAAAAAAAAGATGTTCAGAAGCTTCAGCGTGCAATTATTGACGGGCTGGAAGACGTCAAGGCGCAAGACATTCAGGTATTTGACACAGAGCACATCACGTCGCTGTTCGAACGCGTGATCGTCGCTTCCGGTACCTCAAACCGTCAGACCAAAGCACTCGCAGCCAGCGTTCGTGACGCGGTGCGTGACGCCGGTTTTGCCAAGCCACGCATTGAAGGCGAAGAAAACGGCGAATGGATCATCGTCGATTGCGGAGCGGCCGTGGCGCATATCATGCAGCCCACGATTCGCCAGTACTACCACCTGGAAGAGCTGTGGGGAGATAAACCTATCAAGCTCAAATTAGGCGCAGCGGCTCCATTGGTGAAATCAATCAAAAATGAAAAAGTCGAATTAAAGTCCGAAGCGAAGGCCGTCGGCAAACCCAGGACGGGCGCAAGCTTTAAAACCCGTGCCAGCCTGGGTGCCAAGCCAGTCGTCAAAGCCAAGGTCAAGGACCATGAACCGGGCTACATCGGAAAAGTGGGCAAAACCAGTGACTGGACTGCAAAACGCAATGAGGCAGAGCCAGTTGGTGAAGCTGCAGCCAAACCGGTGAAGGCCAGAGCGCCAGCGAAAACGCCGGTTGTCAAAGTGCCAGTTGCCAAAAAAGTGGCGGCTAAAAAAGTCGCTGCCAAGAAGGTCGCTGCCAAGAAAGTCACCGCTGGATCAGCGGCTAAAACGACAGTCAAGCCTGCGGTAAAAAAACCAGCTGTCAAGAAATCCGCGCCCCGCAGTCGATGAGGCTGTCCATCGTTGCAGTCGGCCAAAAAGTCCCCGACTGGGCGCAAATGGCCTACGACGATTACGCCAAGCGCTTTCCGCCTGAGATCAAACTTGAGCTTAAAGCCGTCAGGACCGAACCACGCGCCTCCAAAACCCTGGACACACTGTTGACTGCTGAAAGAGCGCGGATCGAAGGCGCTATCCCCCGAGGCACCCACGTGGTTGCGCTGGACGAACGCGGAACTGCCATGACCACTCTGGCACTGGCTGAACGTCTGAAGGCCTGGCAGCGGTCGGGCGATGACGTGGCTATCGTGATTGGGGGGCCAGATGGCCTCGACAACGACTTTAAAAAAGCAGCCCATGAGCGTCTGCGTCTGTCCGACCTGACACTGCCGCATGCCATGGTACGGGTGTTGCTGATTGAACAGCTCTACCGCGCCTGGAGCATCACGATCAACCATCCCTACCATCGGGAGTGAAATGCCCGATTTTGTTTACCTCGCTTCGCAGAGCCCCCGACGCAGGCAGTTGCTCGAGCAACTGGGGGTACCCTACCAACTGCTGCTCCCAGACGTTGACGAAGACGTCGAAGCACTGGAAGTGGTATTGAAAAACGAGGCGCCAAGGGCCTATGTGGAGCGCGTGACGGGTTTGAAACTCGACGCCGCCGTGGCACGCCTGCAGCGCCGCAAGCTCATCCGCGCACCGATCTTGTGTTCGGACACGACGGTGGCTTTGGGTCGAACCGTTTACGGCAAACCGGCAAACGCCGACGACGCGCGCCGCATGCTCCGGGAGTTGTCGGGTAGGCCCCATCGCGTGCTCACGGCCATTGCCATCCAGTCGGGGCGTCGGCGTGACTCGGCGCTCAGTACCTCACGCGTCACATTTGCGCCTATGAGTGCTTCGCAAATCCGCAACTACGTGCGCACCGGCGAGCCAATGGGAAAAGCCGGTGCATATTCCATTCAGGGCAGGGCGGCGCAGTACATCACGCGAGTCGATGGCAGTTACAGTGGCATCATGGGACTTCCGCTTCATGAAAGTGCAGCGCTGCTACGGGGCGTCGGGATCATGCTTTAGTGCTGCTGAGACACCCAGCACCGACAAACAATGCAACAAGACATCTTGATCAATTGGTCTCCCCAGGAAACCCGGGTCGCCGTGGTGGAGCATGGCTCTGTCCAGGAACTGCAGGTGGAGCGCACGCTGGAGCGCGGGCTGGTGGGAAATGTTTACCTGGGTAAGGTAGCCCGCGTTCTACCGGGCATGCAGTCGGCTTTTATCGACATTGGCCTCGACAGGGCTGCATTTTTACACGTTGCTGATTTGATGAGCAGCATCAATGGTCGCCACATTGATACCGATCCGATTGCCGCTCCGGTCACCCCCTTGCCGATTGAAAAGCAGCTTTTTGAAGGCCAGGCGATGATGGTGCAGGTTCTCAAGGACCCCATCGGCACCAAAGGCGCGCGGCTCTCGGCACAAATCAGTATCGCGGGTCGCCTGCTGGTTTTTTTGCCTCAGGACAACCATATCGGCGTGTCGCAAAAAATACCGCCCCGGCAGCGCGACGATTTGCGCCAGCGCTTGCGTGGCTTGTCGGGCGATCTCGGCGGTGGCTTCATCCTGAGAACCAACGGTGAAGAGGCTAGCGATGGGGAACTGTCGGAGGACATTGCCTATCTGCGCAAAACCTGGGCTCGTATCAAGGACGCTGCCTTGCGCTTGCCGCCAGCATCGGTCTTGCATCAAGATTTGAATTTGCTGCAGCGGGTGCTGCGCGATATGGTAGTAGAGGGAACGCAGGCGATTCGCGTGGATTCGCGGGAACAATTTGAAAAACTCAGGGCTTTTGCCACGGAGTTCATGCCGGCAACCTTGCCAAAGCTGCAACTGTATGCTGGCGAGCGGCCCATCTTTGATTTGTTCAATATTGACGAAGATATCGGCCGGGCATTGGGGCGCCGGGTCGAGCTCAAATCTGGCGGTTACCTGATCATCGATCAAACCGAGGCCTTGACCACGGTGGATGTCAACACCGGTGGATTTGTCGGAGCACGCAATTTCGACGATACGATTTTTAAAACCAATCTCGAAGCCTCGCAGGCCATTGCCCGGCAACTTCGCCTTCGCAATCTAGGCGGTATCGTGATCGTTGATTTCATCGACATGATCAAGGATAACCACCGCGATGCCGTGCTCGCAGAATTTCAGAAACAACTGGCGCGTGACCGCGTAAAAACCACTGTCAACGGCTTTTCAGCGCTCGGACTTTTGGAAATGACGCGCAAGCGTACCCGTGAATCGCTGGCGCACCAGTTGTGCGAACCGTGCAGTGCTTGCGTGGGCAAAGGCGTGGTGAAGACAGCGCGCAGCGTGACCTACGACATCCTGCGCGAAATCCTGCGGGAAGCGCGGCAATTTAATCCACGCGAGTTCCGCGTGGTTGCCTCGCCGAAAGTCATTGAGTCCTTCCTCGATGAAGAAAGCCAACACCTGGCAGGGTTGAGTGAGTTCATCGGCAAGCCGATTTCCCTGCAGGCCGAAACGGCCATGGCGCAGGAACAGTACGACATCGTGTTGCTGTGAGCGAGCCATACAGTTCTGTTGCCAAGTTGGGGCACACGGCCAACCGCCGGCCCATTCCCATTCTGGTCTACCACCAGATTGCTCCTGCGCCCGCCCGTGACGCGCCTTTTCGCAGCCTGTATGTCTCGCCTGAAGCTTTTTCTCTGCAGATGTTGTGGCTGCGCCGGCTGGGCTACCAGGGACTTTCCATGAGTGAGCTGCAACCTCACCTTAATGGGGAGCAGGTCGGCAAAGTGGTCGGCATCACTTTTGACGACGGCTATCAGAACAACTTGCACCATGCGTTGCCAGCGCTGGTCGAAAACGGTTTCAGTTCGACCTGTTACGCTGTCAGTGGACTGCTCGGTCAAACCAATCTTTGGGATGCGGCCATTGGTATCACCCAGACCCCGTTGATGAACGCTTCCGAGCTTCAAATCTGGACGGCTGCAGGACAGGAGATTGGGTCGCATACCCGGCAGCATGTCAACCTGTTGAAAGCTGACGATGCGTCCAGCCGCGAAGACATGGCCTTGGGAAAAAGCGAACTTGAATCGGTGCTAGACCAACCGGTACGCCACTTCTGCTATCCCTTCGGCCAGTACGACGCACGCCACGTCGCCATGGCACGAGCGCTGGGTTTTTCAACCGCCACCACCACGCAGCGCAGCCGATGCCATCCGGGCATGGATCTGCTTCAATTGCCGCGCGTGCCAGTGTTGCGTTCAACCACGCTGCCCGTGTTTTGGCTGAAAATCGCCACCGGCTATGAAGACCGCCGAAAAAAATGAGCGTGCGCCCAACCAAAACGGTGGTGCTGGAACCCTTGCCACGCCGGCTTCGGATTGCAGTCTTGAATCGCACTTTTTCACCCACTGGCGGTGGTGCCGAGCGTTATTCCATCGCGCTGGTCGAGCAGTTGGCCGCCCGGCACGATATTCATGTGTATGCGCAGGCCATCGAGCATCAATGGCCCGGCGTGAGCTATCACCGGGTCTCCATGCCCCTGCGCAAACCGCGCTGGATCAACCAGCTCTGGTTTGCTGCAGCGACCTGGTGGGGAACCCGGCGAGGCTTTGATGTCGTTCATTCCCACGAAAATACATGGCATGGCGACGTGCAGACTGTGCATGTGCTGCCCGTCAAGTACAACCTTTTTCAGGGTCGCACCGGCTGGCGGAGGGCGCTGCGCTGGGTCAAGGTTCTGAGCAGTCCGCGTTTGATGGT
>JANOLL010000295.1:0-1577 GCA_031419775.1 Polaromonas sp.
CCATCGTTTGGGACAAAGGCAACCGCTACACCTTCCGCTTGCGGCCCAGCACCTACATGCAGGCCGCCATGCTGGTCGAAGAGGCTGCCAAGCTCCCCGCCAAACGCTGGGCCACCATCGCGCCCAACTACGAGTACGGCCAACGCGCCGTCGCCAGCTTCAAGGAACTGCTCAACGCCAAACGCCCGGATGTGGAGTTTGTCAGTGAGCAGTGGCCCGCCCTCGGCAAGCTGGAAGCCGGCACCACACTGCAGGCAACCATGCAGAGCAAGCCAGACGCCATTTTCAATGTGACCTTTGGCGCCGACCTGGCCAAACTGGTGCGCGAAGGCAATCAGCGCAGTATTTTTCCCAAAACACCGGTGGTCTCGCTGCTGTCGGGTGAGCCGGAGTACCTCGACGTGCTGAAAGACGAAACGCCCAAGGGCTGGATCGTGACCGGCTACCCATGGGACCAGATCGACTCACGCGAACACGCCAGCTTTGCAAGCAACTACTACCGCCGCTTTCAGGAAAATCCCAAGGTCGGCTCGGTGGTGGGCTATGCCACCATGCAAGCCATTTTTGCAGCCATCCGCAAAGCCAACTCGCTCGATAACGAAAAGCTGGTGACGGCACTGCGCGGTTTGAAGTTTTCCACTCCCTTCGGTCCGGCTGAATTCCGGGCGCTGGACCAGCAGTCCACCATGGGCGCATTCGTCGGCAAGCTCGATGTACGCGGCGGAAAGGGCACCATGGTGCAGTGGCGCTATGCCGACGGCAAGGCCTACTTGCCTAATGATGCCTATGTCAAGGCGCGTCGTCCGGCTGAGGCGATGCGCTAGGCACAGCTTGTTTAGTCTGCCTGCGTTCAACCAGCAAGACCTGCGCCAGACGTCGTTCAAGCGGAAGGGGTTCGCCATGCAGACGCGCTGCAAACAGCTCCGCGCACAGTGCGGCAAAGCTCAAGCCGCGCGACCCCATTCCACTGCACACCCAGGCTTCGGCCCCTGAAGGGGTGGCCGCGACGCATTCGAGTATCGGTAAACGGCCAGGCGTTGCACTGCGAATGCCAGCCCAGCCCTGCGCATGATCTGGATTGAAGTCTTGCCGTAGCTGCCTCGCGGTTTCGGGCAGCAGGGTTTGCAGCCGTGCAAAAACGTCCTGATGGTCTTGTGCCCGGATTTCCGGCTTTTCACAGTCACGTTGGTAACTTGATCCCATGATCCAGCGCAGACCCTCCGGTCCGGGGACAGCAGGAATCAGCCCGCCATGCCCATTGACCGGAAATCCCGGCAAGCTTGGCATCAGGGCGTTCGTGGGGTGCATACCCCAGGAGATTTGGCCACGAATGGCCTGCAGCGCTAGCGGCGTGCTGCTGACCGATGCGGCCAGTGCGCGACTGCCGTAACCAGCCGCCAGCAGCACCAGCTCGGCCTGCGCCAGCACCGCATGGCAAGCGTCGAGAATTTGCCATCCCTGTGGGGTAGCGACAAGCTGCGAAGCCTCAGCGTTGCCGCGAAAAGTCACGCCGGGTGTCTGCAGCCAGGCATGGACCAGTCGTTCCGGCTTGATCCAACCTGCACGGGTGTGCCACA
>JANOLL010000296.1:0-3728 GCA_031419775.1 Polaromonas sp.
GAAGTCGGATCCACCGCAAAGACATACCCGCCGCGCTCCGCCGCATCGGCTACACGCTGGGTCACCACACCGGCTTCGGTCCAGATGGTGGCGACAGGTTGGTCCAGTCCAGGCAAGGTCATCATCTCGATGCCGGTCATGGCTTCGAGCTTTTCAGTGTTGATGACGGCCGACTTCCAGCTCAGCGGAATAGCGCCACCGGTGTAGCCGGTTCCCCCGCCACGGGGAACAATTGTCAGGCCGAGCTCTATGCAACCCTTGACCAGACCGGCCATCTCGGCTTCGGTATCGGGCTTCAGCACGACAAAGGGGTATTCGACGCGCCAGTCGGTGGCGTCGGTCACGTGCGAGACCCGCGACAAGCCATCAAACTTGATGTTGTCTTTGAGCGTGAGCTTGCGCAATTTGCGCTCGGTCTGGCGACGCAGGTCGGCGATCTCGTCAAAGGAACTCGAAAAGCGGCTGACAGCATCCCGGGCAGCCGCCAGCAATTCGCCAACAATCGCATCGCGATGCGAATCCGACTCCGGCGTGCGGCGCTTTTCAACTTCGGCGAGCCGATGCTGCAAGGCTTCCACCAGCAGCTTGCGGCGCCGGGGATTGTCCAGCAGGTCGTCCTGCAGGTAGGGATTGCGCTGAACCACCCACACGTCACCCAAGACCTCGTAAAGCATTCGCGCAGACCGGCCGGTTCTGCGTTCGTCACGCAGGCGATTGAGCAGGTCCCAGGCGCGTGAGCCCAACAGCCGGATGACCACTTCCCGGTCTGAAAACGAGGTGTAGTTGTAGGGTATCTCGCGGACGCGGACGTCGGTTTGCCCGACGTCACCGGCAAAGGCACTGAGTTCTAGCAGAGTAGTTGGAGCGTTCATCGTGAAAAGCCTGAAGCCTGCGGCAGGCTGGTCGGCCCGCGCCACAGCAAATAAGGATGGTAACGCAGAGCGACAGGAGCGCCACTGGCGTCGGCGCAATGCCACATGGCTGGCAGGATTAAGCCAGTGCCCCCATAGCGTCCAAGAGCGATCAGGCTTTCCAGCTGCCTGCCAGAAACCACTGGCACAGACCTGAGCCGAGCACCAGCGCGGCGTAGCTGGCCATCTTGCCGTCGTTGCCAAATATCACCAGCCCGGCACCCAGCAGGAGCAGGTTCACTATGAAAATAATAGCAAACTGCGCCCCTATTCCGCGGACTACAGGCCTTTTAGACCGAAAAAATCCGGCAAATAGGCGGCTCAGCAGCACTAACCCTAGGGCCACGAAAGCGGCCGGAGCCATAAAATTGAGCAAATGGTCGGCCAGCAGATAGGCGGTCATGCGGTCATTGGAGGCGCTCCTCCGTGTGATGGGGATACAGGTTATCGGGCTAGGCTCGCCGTGGGCGGGGACAAATGGTCATTGGCGCCATCGGCAAGCAGACTACTGCTTCAATTTTATAATCAGGACATGTCAGTCTGGACCCTTGGGTTAAACCATCACACTGCGCCGCTCGATCTGCGCGGTCGGTTTGCGTTTTCCATGGACCAGATCGAGCCGACGCTCAGGGGATTGCGCCAGTCCCTGGCCCGCCAGCGCGAGACGACCCTGCTGTCGACCTGCAACCGCACTGAAATCTATTGCGCCGGGGACCAACCCGACCTGGAGCACACGCTGCAGTGGCTGGCGCACAGCGGCGGCGTCTCGGCAGACCTGCTGCGTTCGCATGCCTACACGCTCGAAGGTGACCGGGCGGCGCGTCATGCCTTTCGCGTCGCCAGTGGGCTCGACTCCATGGTGCTGGGCGAGCCGCAGATTTTGGGTCAGATGAAGCACGCCGTGCGCGCCGCCAAAGACGCCGGTGCGATGGGTAGTACGCTGCACCAGTTGTTTCAGCGCTCGTTCGCAGTCGCCAAGGAAGTGCGGACCAGCACTGAAATCGGCGCGCACAGCATCAGCATGGCGGCGGCCGCTGTCAGGCTGGCCAGCCAGCTTTTTGAAAACCTGAACGACATCCGGGTATTGTTTGTCGGCGCCGGTGAAATGGTCGAGTTGGCGGCGACCCACTTCCACGCCAAGAAGCCCAGATCGATGGTGATTGCCAACCGTAGCCCGGAACGCGGCGAAAAGCTGGCCAGCCGATTTGGGGCCGATGTGATGCGCCTGGCAGACCTTCCCGACCGCCTGCACGAGTTTGATGCGGTGATCAGCTGCACCGCCAGTGTTCTGCCCATCATTGGGCTGGGTGCGGTGGAGCGGGCGGTCAAGCTGCGCAAGCGCCGGCCCATGTTCATGGTTGATCTGGCGGTGCCGCGCGACATCGAGCCTGAAGTCAAGGCGCTGCCCGATATTTACCTCTACACGGTCGATGACCTGGCCCAGGTGGTTCAAACCGGCAAGGACAGCCGTCAGGCTGCTGTAGCCGAGGCAGAACTCATCATCGACGCCGGGGTACAGAACTTCATGCTCTGGTTGGATAAGCGGGGCACCGTTCCCCTGATCCAACAGCTCAACGCGCAGGCCGACGAATGGCGCAGCCTGGAGATTGGCCGTGCCAAAAAACTGCTGGCCAAAGGCGAGCCCATCGAAGCGGTGCTGGACGCCCTGAGCCGTGGCCTGACCCAAAAAATGCTGCATGGCACCCTGGCCGAGCTGCATGCGGGCGATGCCAGCACCCGGGAAGCCACCGCGCAAGCAGTGTCCCGACTGTTTTTGCGAAACCCGCCTAAAGCCGATCCGGAAGACAAAGAGCGTTAGCGCCGCCATGCGCCCTTGAGGTGCAACCGTCCTGCGCTTAGGCCCTCGCGCTGACCCCCGCCTCGAAATACGGGGCATCCCCACCAGAACTCGCCGCCACGGTCACATTGCCCATGAAACCCTTTCTTCGCCAAACCCTGGAACGCCAGTTGTTGCGCCTGCACGAATTGGACGCACTGCTGTCGGCCAGCGACGTGGTGAGCGATCTGGGGCGTTTTCGCAGCCTGACCCGCGAGCATTCCGAGGTCAGCGTGGTGGCTGAGCAGTACCGCACGCTCACCAGCCGCGAGGCCGACCTGCTCGCCGCCGAGCAGATGCTTATTGAAAGCAAGGGCGACCAAGAGATGATGGAGATGGCCGAAGAGGAAATCAAGGCCGCCAAAGCAGACTTGATCCAGATCGATGCTGTGCTGCAGCTGATGCTGATTCCCAAGGACCCTGACGACGCGCGCCCGGCGTTTGTCGAGATTCGCGCCGGCACGGGTGGCGACGAGTCCGCGCTGTTTGCCGGTGACCTGTTTCGCCTGTACACCCGCTACGCCGAGCGCTGCGGCTGGCGCACAGAAATCATCAGTGAATCGGCCAGCGAGCTCGGCGGCTACAAGGAAGTGGTATTGCGTATTGAAGGTGCGACTGACAGCTCGGGCGTGGGCGTTTATGGCAAGCTGCGCTTCGAGTCGGGCGGGCACCGCGTTCAGCGCGTACCGGCCACCGAGACCCAGGGCCGCATCCACACCAGCGCCTGCACGGTGGCAGTGCTGCCCGAGCCTGACGAGCTTGAAGCCATCAAGATCAACCCAGCTGACCTGCGTATTGATACCTACCGCGCCAGCGGAGCGGGCGGCCAGCACATCAACAAAACCGATTCGGCCGTCCGCATCACGCACTTGCCCACCGGCATCGTCGCCGAATGCCAGGACGGTCGCAGTCAGCACGGCAACAAGGCCCAGGCGCTGAAAGTGCTGACCGCCCGCATCCACGAAAAAGACCGCTCGGAG
>JANOLL010000297.1:0-6082 GCA_031419775.1 Polaromonas sp.
CAACCAGCGCGCCAGTGAGGCGAGCCAGCCGCGCAAGCCGGCTGCGAGCACCCACCAGACCGAAAAGCCGAGTAAAAAATAACTGGCGTCCGCCAGCCATGCGCCAAGTCGCCCGCCCCAATTACGGGTAACGGCTGATGCTGTTGCAGTGGCATGTGGGTTGCCAGAGGTCGACCAGGCACCATCCTGGGACGAGTAGCTCACCAGCGCAGCCATCCAGAAAACCAGCCCGATCAGCCCCAGAATCAAGCCGACTTCGTGGGCAAATCGCCTCACGCCCCCAGGGGTGAGCGGGGCCGATGAGAGTCTGTTGTTGAGGGTATCGAGGGAGTAAGTCATGATGCGGGTGTGAGCTTACAGGAGTCCGGAACGCCGTTGGAGCCGCAAGTCAACCCAGGCGATGAATTCCTTGCCTCAATTGGAGGTTGGGGCTACCCCAAGCACGCGCTTTATCCCAGTGCGCTCAGTCGTTCCTTGATCAGCATGGATCCATCGGCGCGGGTCTCGACAAATCCTCGTTCTTCCAGGTCTTTCATAACGCGGCTGACCATTTCTCGCGAAGCGCCCACCATTTTGGCCAGATCCTGTCTGGAAACCTTGTCCCGGATCACCATGCTGCCCATCGCATCCGGGTTGGCGAATTCGAGCAGCGCCCGGGCCACCCGGCCGTAGACATCCATCAGCGCCAAAGACTCGATCTTGCGGTCGGCCTGCCGCAAACGCTGTACCAGGCCGCGCATGACGGCATAGGCCATGGTGCTGTTTTCAGGCAGGCAGCGCGCAAACTCGAGCCGGCCCAGCACCAGGACATCGGTCTGAATTTCCGCACGCACAGTGGCCGAATGAGGTTCGTCGTCAATCAGGCTCATTTCACCAACGTAATCGCCAGGCCGCAAGGTCGCCAGGATGACTTCACGACCGCGCTGGTCTGTCGTAACGACCCGGGCGCGCCCGGTGAGAATGATGGACAGGGCATTCGATTTTTTGCCCTGGTCGACGATGGAATCCCCACGCTTGAAGCGGCATTTGACCACTGCCTCGGAAACCGCTTCGGCCTGAACGGCAGTCAGCATGGAAAAAAGGGGAACCCGGCGAATGAGCTCCAGGTTCGACACCATCGTGGACATGTTTAATTCTCCCGCAATGTCAACTCCGGAAATTGCTCGCCCGAGTTGAGACCATAATGCATCTTTTCAATTTGTCGCTGCTTTTCAGCCGTTTTTCAGACCCGCCAAACCGATGGTCCTGACTGTAACTGAGCCGCGAAGATTTCTCCACCGCCCATCACCATGAAACACTCTAAAGTCCTCATCCTCGGCTCAGGCCCTGCCGGTTATACCGCTGCGGTGTATGCAGCACGGGCCAACCTGGATCCGGTGCTCATCACCGGCATCGCTCAGGGCGGGCAGCTCATGACGACCACCGATGTGGACAACTGGCCTGCCGATGCCCAGGGCGTACAGGGGCCTGAGTTGATGCAGCGCTTCTTAGAACACGCCGAACGATTCAAAACCGAAATCATTTTTGATCACATCAATCGGGTGGACTTCAGCAAGCGGCCTTTCATCTTGACTGGTGACAGTGGAACCTACTCCTGCGACGCCCTGATCATCGCAACCGGCGCTTCGGCCAAGTACCTTGGCCTGGAATCCGAGACCGCCTTCATGGGCCGCGGTGTCTCCGGCTGCGCAACCTGCGACGGATTTTTCTACCGTAATCAAGACGTCTGCGTGGTTGGCGGTGGCAATACCGCGGTGGAGGAAGCCCTGTATTTGTCCAATATCGCGAGCAAGGTGACGCTGGTACACCGGCGTGACAAATTCAAGGCAGAAGCGATCCTGATCGACAAACTGCATGACAAGGTCACTCAAGGCAAGATCGAGTTAAAGCTGTTCAGTACCCTGCAGGAAGTGCTGGGCGATGCCTCTGGCGTGACCGGTGTGCGCCTGGCCAATACGCAGGACGGCAAGACGGAAGACCTAGCGCTTCAGGGGTGCTTCATCGCCATCGGGCATCAGCCCAACACCGATATCTTTGCCGGCCAGCTGGACATGAAGGACGGCTACATCATCACCAAAACCGGGCTGCAGGGCTTTGCCACCATGACCAGCGTACCCGGTGTTTTTGCAGCGGGTGACGTACAGGACCACGTGTATCGCCAGGCAATTACCAGCGCCGGAACGGGTTGCATGGCGGCGCTTGACGCGCAGCGCTTCCTTGAACAGAGTTAGACACCCAAGAGCGCGATATTTTCAGGCTATAATCAAAGGCTAAGCTGAATGCCCGTCTGGGCTGTTCGGCATCCGATTTTTATATTTTTACGGAGAGTGCTCATGGCACGCGTCTGTCAGGTCACGGGCAAAGGCCCAATGGTGGGGAACAATGTTTCTCACGCCAACAACAAAACCAAGCGCCGGTTCATGCCTAATCTGCAGTACCGCCGGTTCTGGGTGGAGACTGAAAACCGTTGGGTGCGGCTGCGCATCACCAGCGCAGGTCTTCGTTTGATTGATAAAAAAGGCATCGATGCCATCCTCGTGGACCTCCGTGCCCGCGGCGAAGTCTAAGCAGATACAGGAGTCACGACATGGCCAAAGGCGCACGCGAAAAAATCAAGCTGGAATCAACTGCCGGCACGGGTCACTTCTACACCACGACCAAAAACAAGAAAACCACGCCTGACAAAATGCTGATCATGAAATTTGATCCCAAAGCACGCAAGCATGTGGAATACAAAGAGATCAAGCTGAAGTAATTCAGCAGCTCTCGAACAAACCGCTAACAGCAATGTTCAGCGGTTTTTTTGCGTCCGTATTTCTCCCAGTGCTGGTTTCTTCACCCCAAAAAAAGCCGCCTGGACGACAAACATCCGAGCGGCTACGGGCTGGTTAACGGAAGGCTTTAAGCTCTGGCCGACCGCAGCTTCATTGAGAACTCGTGCAGGGCAGCGATTCCACTTTCTTCAGCCCGGTGACACCACGCTTGCAAGTCGGCCGTTAGCTGCTCGCGCGACGCGTTAGTCGTCAGCCACATCTGGCGAAGCTCTTCACGCATCACCACCATTTTGTCCAAGACCGGATGTTCAGCCCTGACTTGAGCCAGTTGTGGCCTGGCCGTCGCTGGCACCTTGTCGTCATCGCGGTGCAGCCAACGGTTGGCCGCACGCAGCAATGAAACGTCTGCATTTTTCGCTTTCAGCGCTTGAACTTCAGCCCGGCCTGCGCGGCGCAATTCGCGTGCATACCCGGCCATGACTTCATACCGGTGGGCGATCAGGGCCTCCAGCGTTTTCTCGTCAGCGACCGGCTGGATGGTACCCAGCTGCAGCTTGGGCGGAACCTTCTTGACCGTGGCCAAGCCGACTTTTTCCAGCGCGCGAATATAAACCCATCCAATGTCAAACTCGTAGGGCTTGACGGAAAACTTGGCTGACGTCGGGTAGGTGTGATGGTTGTTGTGCAACTCTTCCCCACCAATCATGATGCCCCATGGCGAAATGTTGGTGCTGGCGTCTGGCGCTTCAAAATTGCGGTAACCCCAGTAGTGACCAATACCATTGATGATGCCCGCCGCAGTGACAGGTATCCAGGCCATTTGCACGGCCCAGACTGCCAGACCCGCCGCGCCAAAAAAGGCGAGGTCGATGATCATCATCAAACCGACACCCTGCCAGCTGAATCGGGAATACAGATTGCGCTCAAGCCAGTCATTGGGCGTACCGTGGCCAAACTTGACCATGGTCTCCTTGTTCTTGCTTTCAGCGCGGTACAACTCGGCGCCCTTCCAGAACACGGTTTTGATACCGTGAGCCTGCGGGCTATGCGGGTCTTCTGAGGTCTCGCACTTGGCGTGGTGTTTGCGGTGGATAGACACCCACTCTTTGGTTACTTGACCGGTGCCAAGCCACAACCAGAATCGGAAAAAATGCGCTGGAATCGCGTGCAGATCCATGGCTCGGTGGGCTTGGTGGCGATGCAGGTAAATGGTCACGCTGGCGATGGTGATGTGAGTCGTCACCAACGCATACAACACGATTTGCCACCAGCTGGCAGCCAGTAATCCATGAGCCATCCAATCCAGGGCAGCATCCAGCAAAATCATAACGATCCTTTAATCCTTCAAGTCAGCATCCAATGTCCCAGGCCTTCACCAGGGGGCGCTTTGTCATCCTCCGGTGATTGTAACGGGCTGGGGCAAAAACACCAAGTACGCCATTAGGCGTAGAAAACCTTGCGGACAAAGCGAAAATGGTGCAGAAACAAGCAAAGTTCGACAAATTGCCGCTATCTCACGCCAAAATTACACCTTCGTCAGGCCGATTTTTGCCAGGATGCTGCAAAAAAGCCGTCCGTTTGATGTTGGTGAGGCCACAAGCGGAGGTAGGGGCCCTTGCACAGTTTTTCGGCATGCTCGACGCCTAGGTGGGTCAACAAGGGCTTGATTTCTAGCAATTCAAACTGTTCGTTGCTCTGGCTGAAAGTTTCAGCAATGCCTTCATTTTCTTCCTGCAAGATACTGCAGGTCGCATAAACCAGGTGCCCACCCGGCTTCAATAAACGCGACGCGCTCTGCAAAATAGCGGTTTGTTTGGCCACAAGCTCTGCAATCGCCTTGGGATTTTGGCGCCATTTCAAGTCAGGGTTGCGCCTGAGGGTGCCCAGACCCGAACATGGTGCGTCCACCAGCACCCGATCAATCTTTCCCGCCAGCCGCTTGATGCGGTCATCACGCTCATGCGCGATGGCGACCGGGTGAACATTGGACAAGCCGCTGCGCGCCAGCCGGGGCTTGAGCGCATCCAGCCGATGACCCGATGTGTCGAAGGCATACAGTCGGCCGGTGCTGCGCATGGTGGCCCCCAGCGCAAGCGTCTTGCCGCCCGCCCCCGCACAAAAATCTACCACCATCTCGCCTCGCTTGGCATCGACCAGCAAAGCCAGCAGCTGTGAGCCTTCGTCCTGCACTTCAATTGCCCCACGCGTGAACGCATCGAGTTTGCCCAGTTGGGACTTGTCCGCCAGCCGCAGACCCCACGGTGAATACGGAGTGGCCACGGTTTTAAGACCCAGCTTGGCCAGCTCTTTTTGAATGTCGGCGCGTTTGTCCTTCAGGGTGTTAACTCGCAAGTCCAGCCCCGCTGGAGCATTGAGGCTTGCGACCAATGGCCAGAAGTCTTCGCCGAGGTGCGCTTTCAGGGGCTCAACCAGCCATGGCGGAAGGTTGTGCCGATGCGGTTCCATCAGATCATCAGGCTTGACCTGGTCACAGCGCGCCAGCCAATCGATTTCTTGGTCTGTCAGAGCGCTTTTTAGAAATTCGCGATCCGATACAAAACCCAGGATCGCCAGCCGTCGCTCAGGGGGTCCGCTCCCGTGCTGGGCCAGGTAGGTGTAGAGATTTTTTTTTCGCAGTACGCCATAAATGGTTTCAGCCAGCGTGGCCCGCTCACGAGGACCTAAACGCAAGTCACGGAAATAGCGCGACAACACCATGTCAGCAGGAAAATCAAATTTGAGAACCTGCTTGAGAAGCTCGGAACAATTGTCTAGAAGGGCTTTAGGATGCATTACTGTATTGTCCCACTGCGCTATCCTGGCAAGCCTTTAGCACACCCACCTGATTCATGTCTGAACCACTGCCTCCCCTTGTAGAGACGCCACCAGGTCTTTATCGCCACTACAAAGGCATGCTCTATGAAGTGATGGCGACTGCACGCCACAGTGAAAGCCTGGAGCCCATGACGCTCTACCGGGCGCTGTACGGCGATCACGGTCTGTGGGTGCGGCCAACGCTGATGTTCCATGAGGAGGTCGTCATCGATGGCGTGCGGCGCCCACGATTCACACGCGAAGGCGACATGGCAGCTTGATGCAGGATGGCTTCACGCCGTCGCCGATAATCGAGGGTTATGTCACAAGTCATGTCCTCCCTCATAGAAGCGCCTCCTGCCTCGACTGAAATCGAAAAACAGGTCAAGCGACGCCGCACGTTTGCCATCATTTCGCACCCCGACGCCGGCAAGACCACGCTGACCGAAAAATTGTTGCTGTTTTCGGGCGCGATCCAAATCGCCGGCAGCGTC
>JANOLL010000298.1:0-1914 GCA_031419775.1 Polaromonas sp.
TTTGCTGAATGGTCTTTCAACACCACTTGAAAGACCATTATGCTCAGCCGCAGACTACTCATCGCTTCCCTGGCCGCAACGGCTGGCACAACGGTTTTTGGGCAGTCCGCCCGGCCTGCCGATCAGGTGATCCGGGTCGGCACCCTGAAACTGATGCATGCCATCACGCCGCACTTTTACGACAAGTTCGCGCCGCCGGGCTACAAGATAGAAGTCATCGCATTTGAAACGCCGACAGACGGCAAAAATGCGGTGGTCACGAAATCGGTTGATTTCGGCACATTTGGAATTGCTGCGGCCACGCTGGGTGGCGCCGCCGGTGAGCCGGTGGTGGTGGTCGGCGCCCAATGCAACCGGGGCATGGCGGTAGTGGTGGGTAAAGATTCGGGAATTGCCTCGATCAAAAGCCTGAAGGATAAAAAAATCGGCATTTTGCCGGGCTCCACGCAAGAAGTGGTGATTCTTGACCGGCTCAAGCAGGAGGGTTTGACCATCAAGGATATTCAATCGGTCCGTCTGGCATTCAGTGAAATGCCGGCTGCCCTCGAGCGTGGTGACATTGACGCTTATGTGGGTGCCGAACCTGGACCTTCCATTTCGGTGAGCCGTGGCGTCGGCAAGATTTTGGAGTACCCATACGGGACGCCGACCGGTTCCCTGAACATGGTGATCGGCACCCACAGCGACACGGTTAAAGCCAATCCGGCGCTGGTCAAGCTCTACCTGGACATGCACCGCAAGGCGACCGAGTTTGTATTGGGTAACCGTCCTGCCTTCATCGACATGTCGGTCCAAAAGCTCGGACTGCCTGCCAAGACGGTTGAACTTGCCGCGCCCAACATCGAGCTGACCTGGCGGATCGACGAAGACTGGGTCACGCGTGCCCGATACTACGGCGCGCAAATGCTCGATAAAAAGCAGATCCGTCAACTGCCAGACTACAACAGCTTCATCAACACCACCTTTGCCAAGAGTTTGTAGTTGACGGCCTGGAGCCTGCGGCGCCGGCTGGCGCCTGTCCTGCTGCCGCTGCTGTTACTGGCTGGCTGGCACATCGGTGTCCGGGTAACGGGCACCCGCCTGATTCCGCTGCCGCAAGAGGTGGCACTGATGCTGTACGACTTCGCTTTTGGCGGCATTTATGAAGACGCCTACAGCAAGACATTGCACATTCATCTGTGGCATTCCATGACGCGTGTCTATGGCGGGTTTTTTGGCGCCGCGCTGATCGCTATCCCGCTGGGGCTGTTGATTGGCCGGATCAAGCTGATTCGAGACCTGGTGGACCCGACCCTGCAACTGCTACGGCCAGTGCCAGTGACCGCCTGGTTGCCGCTGTCGATGATCTTTTTTGGGATCGGACCCAACGCCGCGATTTTTCTGGTTTTTCTGGGCGCTTTTTATCCGATCGTCTTCAACACCACCTTTGGAGTGCGGTCGGTAGACGGTCGTCTGTTTGAAGCCGCAGAAATGCTGGGCTGCAAAGGCTCGTCGCTGTTTCGACAAGTGGTGTTGCCGGCAGCCCTGCCAGCCATCTTGAACGGCCTCAGGCTGGGCCATGGTTTTGCCTGGATTCTGATCGTGGTCGGCGAAATGACCGGGGTCCAGAAAGGGCTGGGCGCCGCCATCATGGACGGCCGCATGCTCTCGCGCTCTGAACTGGTCATTGCCGGAATGGTGGTCATCGGCTTGGCCGGCTTCGCTACCGACCGGGTGCTGGTCTCTCTCAATAACCGGCTGCTGAAATGGAGCCCCCAACACCATGTCTGATTCAGCCAAATCTCACCAAGCGCTGCCCGTGCTTTCGGTGCATCAACTGAGCAAGCGTTTCAGCGTAGGCGACCGGACCGTGGAGGCCCTGCTCGATGTCAACCTGGAGATTCGAAAAGGCGAGTTCGTTTGTCTGATCGGGGC
>JANOLL010000299.1:0-3488 GCA_031419775.1 Polaromonas sp.
TTGTGCACGATCTGGTTGATCGCAAACGGTGCAGCGGGCCGCATGGGATTCGCCCGGTTGTAGGCGGCAAGAGCCTCGGTAATTTCAATCAGCCACTGCTCCAGCTGTTCAGCTGGCCGAGCGTTGAGCGCGGGCATGGCACCAACCACTCCAGCCTTGCATTGCTCGATGACCAATTGGGGATTGCTGATGATGAACAAAGGGGCGCCAATGATGGGCAGCGGCAACTGGTTCAGGGGAGCGGGAAGTCTGGACATGTCGTCTTTCTTCAGGTGCGCCGGGAGAGTGCGTTTTTATGAAATAAAAGCGTCCTAACCAGCATCCATAGGTCTTTTTATGCTATATTATTTATAGCATATCGAATCGCTTTAAAAAGCCTCTGGCGCCAGCGCGGTCACACTCGCTGCACCGTCGACAATGCTGTCGCGCATGCCAGGTGCTTTGGTCAGGAGGTGGTCGGCATAAAAGCGGGCAGTGGTGATCTTGGCCTTCATGAATTCAACGTCGATACCTTGCGCCATCTGCGTCTGGGCGACCAGCAGGGAACGCGCCATCTGCCAGCCGGCTACCAGATTGCCGGCCAACATGAGGTAGGGCACGCTGCCAGCAAAGACGGCGTTCGGGCTGGCTTTGGTGTTGCCGGCCACGAAGTCCACCACGTCGACAAAGGCCTCGCGCGCCGCCTTCAGGCGCTTGGCCACAGCGATGGCATCTGCGTCGCCCTGAGCCATCAACTCTGCTTCGGTGCGGGCAACCTGACCAGCAAGCGCCCGGGCGGTCTGGCCGCCATCGCGTGCGGTCTTGCGGCCTATCAGGTCATTGGCCTGGATGGCAGTGGTACCTTCGTAAATCGTCAGGATTCGGGCGTCGCGGTAGTACTGCGCTGCGCCGGTTTCTTCAATAAACCCCATCCCCCCGTGCACTTGCAGGCCGAGCGACGTCACATCCAGGCTCATCTCAGTGCTGTAGCCCTTGACCAGCGGCACCAGGAACTCGTAGAAGGCCCGGTTTTCTTGGCGTACCGCCGCATCGGGATGATGGTGGCAGGCGTCGTAGGCCGCGGCGGCGACTGCGGCCATGGCGCGGCATCCCTCTATGTAGGCGCGCATGGTCATCAGCATGCGTTTGACATCGGGATGGTGAATGATGGGCGCACTGGCGGGAATCGAACCATCTACCGGCCGGCTTTGCACCCGGTCTTTGGCAAACGCCACAGCCTTTTGGTAGGCCCGCTCGGCAATCGCGATGCCCTGCACACCAACGGCGTAACGCGCCGCGTTCATCATGATGAACATGTACTCGAGCCCGCGGTTTTCTTCACCGACGATGTAGCCCACTGCGCCACCCTTGTCACCATATTGCAGCACGGCAGTGGGCGAAGCCTTGATACCCATCTTGTGCTCAATGCTGACGCAGTGCACGTCGTTGCGCGCGCCTAGGGAACCGTCCCGATCCACCAGGAACTTCGGCACCACGAAAAGACTGATGCCCTTGACCCCCTCCGGCGCGCCCGTCACTCGGGCCAGCACCAGGTGCACGATATTTTCGGCCATATCGTGCTCACCGTAGGTGATGTAGATCTTGGTACCAAACACCTTGTAGCTGCCGTCGGGCTGCGGCTCGGCTCTGGAACGCACCATCGACAAATCCGATCCCGCTTGGGGTTCGGTCAGGTTCATGGTTCCTGTCCATTGACCGCTGACCAGCTTGTCGAGGTAGTTGGCCTTGAGCTCATCCGACCCGGCGGTCAGCAGTGCTTCAATCGCGCCATCACTGAGCATGGGGCACAGAGCGAAGCTGAGGTTGGCGGAGTTCAGCATTTCTCCGCAAGCCGCGCCTATGGTTTTGGGCAGACCCTGGCCGCCGTAATCCACCGGATGCTGCAAACCCTGCCAGCCGGCCTCTACGTACTGCCTGAAAGCCTGCCTGAAACCCGGCGTCGTGGTGACGACGCCGTCCTTGAAAGTCGATGGATGAAGATCGCCTTCCCAGTTCAAAGGTGCCAGTACGCCCTCAGTGAACTTGGCGCACTCCTCCAGCACCGCCTGCGCCGTATCAAGACCCGCCTCTTCAAAACCGGGTATCTGCGCAACCTGTTCAATATGGGCCAGATGCTGGATGCCGAACAGCATGTCCTTGACGGGGGCTTTGTAGCTCATGGGTGTCTCCAGAAATTCCAATCAGGACGCCGCACCGTGTACCGAGGCAGCGCAACCATGCCCAGCCGATGTACCGGTGGCTACAGCGCAGCTACCAGTTCGGGCACAGCAGTAAACAGGTCGGCCTCCAGTCCGTAATCGGCCACGCTGAAAATCGGCGCTTCGGGGTCTTTGTTGATCGCCACGATGACCTTGCTGTCCTTCATGCCCGCCAAATGCTGAATGGCGCCAGAAATTCCTGCCGCGATATACAGCTGCGGTGCCACGATCTTGCCAGTCTGGCCAACCTGCCAGTCGTTGGGCGCATAGCCTGCATCGACGGCGGCACGTGAAGCGCCTAACGCCGCACCGAGCTTGTCGGCCAGCGGTGTCATGACTTGGTTGAACTGCTCGGCGGAGCCCAGCGCTCGACCACCCGAGACGATAATTTTGGCGGCTGTCAGTTCAGGTCGATCGCTCTTGGCGATCTCGGACCCGACAAAGATCGACCGAGCATCGGCTTCGACACCGGCGAGCACCTCGATGTTGGCTGAGCCGCCGCTGGCCGGCGCAGCATCAAAACCCGTGGTGCGCACAGTGATCACTTTGGTGGCGTCCAGGCTCTGCACGATGGCAATCGCATTGCCGGCGTATATCGGCCGCTCGAAAGTATCGACTGCATCGACTTTGGTGATGTCTGAAATCTGGCTCACATCTAGCGTGGCCGCCACACGCGGCGCGATGTTTTTGCCCGAAGCTGTGGCCGGAAACAGGATGTGCGAATAGCTGGCCGCAATCGCCAGCACTTGCGCAGCCATGTTTTCTGCCAGGCCGTGTTCGAAGTGCACGCCCTCCACATGAATAACCTTGGCCACCCCGGCGATTTGCGCGGCGGCCTGGGCGGCGGCCTCTGCGCCCTTGCCCGCGACCAGTACATGCACATCGCCGCCGCACTGGGTGGCTGCAGTCACGGTGTTGAGGGTGGCAGGACGGATGCTGGCGTTATCGTGTTCGGCGACGACTAGTGCGGTCATGGAGTGGCTCCGTTGATGAATTCGGAAATTAGATAACTTTGGCTTCGTTTTTGAGTTTGTCCACCAGCGCAGCGACGTCAGCGACCTTGATACCGGCACTGCGTTTGGGCGGCTCACTGACCTTGAGCACTTTCAGGCGCGGCTTGACATCTACTCCGAGGTCTTCCGGCTTGTAGTTGTCGAGCTGCTTTTTCTTGGCCTTCATGATGTTGGGCAGCGTCACATAGCGCGGCTCATTGAGACGCAGGTCCGTCGTGATGATGGCGGGCAAGGTCAGCGCCAGCGTCTCCAGGCCACCATCGACCTCACGGGTCAC
>JANOLL010000300.1:0-5156 GCA_031419775.1 Polaromonas sp.
TGGGTCGCATCGGCCAGGTAGGCAATTGGGCCAAAGGCATCATCACCGTCATCGTTGGGGCTTGGGTCCAGCAGCACATCGCCGCCAGACATGCGTTGCTCCATCTCGATGACTTCTTCGCGCTTGACGTTCAGTGTTTTCGCCATGGAATCAATTTGGGATTCGGTCAGCGTGTCGCGGTGGGTCGCCACATCAGCGTCGTCTTTATAACCCTGCTTCATCGAGCGCAGGTTGAAAAACAATTTACGCTGCGCCTTGGTGGTAGCGACCTTCACCATTCTCCAGTTTTTCAGGATGTACTCGTGAATCTCGGCCTTGATCCAGTGCATGGCATAGCTCACCAGGCGCACGTTCTGGTCCGGGTCAAACCGCTTGACCGCCTTCATCAGGCCAATATTGCCTTCCTGAATCAGGTCGCCATGCGGCAGGCCGTAGCCCAGGTATTTGCGAGAGATCGATACCACCAGGCGCAGGTGTGACAGCACCAGCTTGCCGGCTGCGTCCAGATCGTTGGTTTCGCGCAATTTTTTAGCAAACTCCTGCTCCTGCTCCAGGGTGAGCATGGGCAGCCGGTTAACGGCTGAAATGTAGGCGTCCAGGTTGCCCAGCGGCGGCACCAGCGACCACGGATTGACCGCAGCAAGGGCACCGGCACGTGGAACTGCCATAGCCACACCACCTGTCAACGGTTGCGGGGAAAGAGCATAAGACACAGCAGAACTCCTTTTCACTAGGATGAAATATTAGCACTCTCTAAACTCGAGTGCCAATGCGGGCTCTAATTACTACGATTGGCCCAAGGGTATCAGTAAAAACCCTAGTTATTTTGACTGGGTCTGACCCTTTTCGTTCTCGGTGATTGGTCACGGCCTTGTAAAGACAAGTGAGTACTTATTACTAAGCCAGCCTGATTAAGACAAGAATCAATGAAACAAATGGAATTTGGCCCAGTGGATACAAGCGTAATGAGCTATTGAATCTATAGCAGAGTCGGCTGCCTCAAGCCGTTTCAGGCATCACCCGAACCAGCAACTTGCCGCTGAGCCACGCTTCCAGACATTCAGTCACGCCATCGGCAAAGCGCTGGTAAACCGGCTCGGTCACAAATCCGAGATGCGGCGTGAGCAGCACGTTGGGCAGGCTGCGCAGCGGGTCGTTCTGTGGCAACGGTTCAATATCAAACACATCAAGTGCGGCAAAGCCGGGCTGTCCTTTTTGCAGGGCGTGGGCCAAAGCCGGGCCATCAATGAGGGCTGAACGCGAGGTATTGACCAGCAGGCTATCGGGCCGCATCAGCGCCAGGCGATCGGCGTTGAGCAATTGCCGTGTGGCGGGCGTTGGCACCAGATGCAAACTGACAACTTTGGCGGTGCCGAGCAGTTCGTCCAATGAGACAGCCGTGGCGCCGTGCTCGCTGGCACGCTCGGGCGTCATGCGCGGGCTCCAGGTGATGACTTTCATGCCCAATGCCAGCGCCACTTTGGCGACGCGCCCACCAATTTCACCCAGGCCGATCAGGCCCAGCGTTTCGCCGTGCAGGCCACCCGCCAGCGGCAGGGCAGCTGCTGGGCGCCACCGGCCGCTGCGCAGCAGGGCTATGTGTTGCTCCAACTGACGGGTGGCTGCCATGATGAGCGTCCACGTCATCTCGCAGGTACTTTCTTTTGAAGGCCCCCACTCGGTGTGGCTCACAGGAATGCCGCGCGCGGCAAACGCCGCGAGGTCCAGCGTGGCGTTGCGGGTGCCGGTAAAAACGGCGTAGCGCAGGCGGGGCAGCGCCGCCAGCAGCGCAGCGTTAAACGGCACGCGGTCGCGCAGAAGCACCACGGCATCGGCGGGCTCGAGCGCACGCACCAGCGCCTGGCCTTCAAGCGGCTGGTGGTACACCGTCACGTCCGCCGCCGCATCGACTGCCTGCCAGTTGCCAAGCCGGCGCAGTGCCTGCTCGATGTCGCCCAGGATGGCGATTTTCGGGCGCTGACCCGCGACAAGTGGGCCGACTGGGGAGCTCATTTCTGCGCAGGAACAGCCAGCGCAACGATGGCGTTGACGTTCGTAGCCTTACCGACGCCCCAGCAGGCTGCAATCAATTGGCTGGTTTGACTGGCTCCCAGAATCGCGTCAGAAAGGCCGTGGAATTTGGCTTCGAGCTTGGCGTCGGTCATCGGGTTTTGCAGCGAGCCAATCGCGTGCTCGACAAACACGTGCACACGTCGGCCGTCTTTGAGCACAGCTGTCACGTCGGCGCTGGCTTCGTCAATCGAATCATCGACCGTGGCCACCACCTTGCGGCGCAGCGCCACCATGTCGGGCCGGTTGACGATGTCGTCAGCGAACTCTTCTTCTGCGGCACGGCCGAAGGTCAGGCCCGCGGCGCAGCCGTGGTACACGCTGAATTTGGCCTGCAGGCCGTCTTGCGGTTCTTTCTTGCCAGTCAGCTCCAGCACCAGCGAATGCACCTTGAGCTCGATGCGTTCGACCTGCTCCAGCGTCACGCCTTCTTTAGCAAATCTTTCGCGCAGCTGCGAACAGGCGTCAATGCTGGGGTGAATCACAATGCCGCAGGCAAAGGGCTTGTAGCTGTTAAACGATATTTCAAAACGCTGGCCCAGCTCGCCGGTGATCTCGGTCCAGTCGTTTTTGGTCGAGACGGTCTGCATCATGCCGCGTGGCGCTTCGATTGCCTTCGGGCTGGCGGTGAAGCCTTTGCTGGCGAGCAGTGCAGACATCAGTCCCGCTCGCGCTGCACCGCCCGGATGGAAGGGCTTGGTCATGGTGCCAAATTGCTCGCGCATGCCGACGGGTTGCGACGCTGCGATACCCAGCGCCATGGCGGTTTTTTGCACATCGAGCTTGAGCAGTCGGGCGCAGGCCGCTGCGGCGCCTAACGTGCCGGTGGAGCCGGTGATATGCCAGCCGCGGTCGTAGTGCTCGGGGTACATCGCATTGCCAACCCGGCAGGCCACATCGATGCCGATCACCAGGGCATCGATCACGTCCCGGCCCGAACTGCCGGTGTGCTCGGCCAGTGCCAGGATCGCCGAGGCGACCGGGCCGGCCGGGTGGATGATGGTTTTAAGGTGGGTGTCGTCGAAGTCAAAGGTGTGCGAGGTGATGCCATTGATCAGCGCTGCGCTGGCCATGTCTACTTTTTCGTGGCGACCCAGCACGCTGGCTTGCGCGGCGGGCTGCAGCAGGTTCACGGCCCCAAGCGCAGCATCCGCAGCTTCGTGGTGGGTGGCGCCCACAGCGCAGCCCAACCAGTTCATGAAGGTGCGGTGTGCTTCGTGGTCAACCGCATCGCTCCAGCCTCTGGAGGGGTGCGTGGCAACGAAGGTCGCCAAAATTTGCGTGATAGGTGGAGCGTTGTGGTCGGCACTGACCTGGGTATTACGGGCCATGAGGATTTTTAGTTAGGGTTGTGACGGTAAATGCATGCTATAAAATAAATAGCTAAAAATAACCTGTTAACGAGGGCTGCAGGCCATTTTTTATCCAATTTGGCAGTTGATCAGCTGTCCAGTTCAATCTTGCGCTCTTTCGCCAGTTTGGTCCATCGTGCGATATCGGACTTGATGAAGGCTGCGAACTGTTCCGGCGACATGACCAGGGGTTCAATCGCTTCCACGGAGAGTTTTTCGCGCAAATCGGGTGCCCGCAGAACGGTGGCCAGCGTGTCGCTGAGCTGTTTGACGATGGGAGCGGGAATGCCTGCAGGCCCGACCACGCCGTACCATTGCTGCGCGTCAAAGCCCTTGAAGCCGGATTCATCCAGTGTGGGCAGATCCTTGAACTGGGGGTGACGTTTGAGGCCCGTGACCGCCAGCGGGCGCACGCGGCCCGAGCGGATATGCGGGATCGCCGCTGCCAGTCCGGGGAACATGGCCTGCGTTTGTCCACCGATCAAATCGGTGAAGGCCGGTGCGACGCCGCGGTAAGGAATATGCACCATGAAGGAGTTGATCTGCTGCTTGAACAACTCCATCGTCAAGTGGGTCAAAGAACCTTGACCAGCCGAGCCGTAGCTCACTTTGCCCAGGTTCTTTTTCACGTACTCGACAAACTCCTTGACCGTGGTGACGGGCAGCGCGCTGTTGACCACCAGTACATTGGGGGTTGCGCCAATCATGCCGATGGCCGTGAAGTCTTTGATCGGGTCATACGGCAGCCTGCGCGTGGCTGGGCTGGTGCCATGGGTGGCAACATAGCCCTGCATCAAGGTGTAGCCATCGGGTGCGGCGCGGGCGGTGGCCTGACTGGCAATCACGCCGCCGCCGCCGCCCTGGTTGTCAACAATGAAACTCTGCTTGAGCAGATTGCCCCAGCGTTCGGTCAGCGTGCGCCCGACCATGTCGCTACCGCCGCCGGCTGAAACCGGAACAATATAACGAATGGGCTTGGAGGGATAGGCAGGTGCGGGCTGTGCCAGCGCCAGGCCGGGGGCCCACAGCAGGGCTGGTGCGGTCTGCAACAAGGTACGTCGTTTCATTTGAGGATCTCCGGAGATTTTGGGATAGATAGAGCGATTGTAAAAAATCTGCCGCGATGGGCCTAACCCTATTTGGGTGCCTGGATGGCGTCTTTGCGGTCTGAGTTGCCGCCGATTTCCCGTGCTTCAACATCGACCACCTCGCCCATGCCCGGCTTTTGCGGCACGGCTTCAGGGCCAGAAGCAGCTGGCCAGATCGTATAAGGTGAGAGCCGTTGAAAACGCCCAAACACGGCGGCAGGAGCAGGCTTACGGCCGGTCAAAAGCGATTTGACCAGACTCACCAGCAGCACGATCAGTGCTGCAGCCAGCAGGCTGACGGCGAAGATCAGGCCCAGTGCGGCCAGCACCAGTTTGAGCACCCACCCCAGGCATCGATTCAGAAATGGTGTCAATTGGATCTCTCTTTAAAAGTGGCATGTCGGGCTGGCCGAACGATTTTCAATGGCAGGTTTAGGCCAGCAAGGCCTGTGAAAACTCGCGGGCATTAAAGGTCTCCAAGTCGTCAAGTTTTTCACCGACGCCGATGAAGTAAACCGGCACCGGACGTAATTGAGGAAGGGCCTGCTGCCGCTCAGTGGCCCAGAGTGCAATCGCGGCCAGTACCCCGCCCTTGGCGGTGCCATCGAGTTTGGTGACAATCAAGCCGGTGAGTTGCAAGGCATCG
>JANOLL010000301.1:0-3592 GCA_031419775.1 Polaromonas sp.
GCCATCATCATGTTGGTGGGCTTACCGGTCATGGACGCGCTGAGCGCCGCGTCGGCCAGCCAGAACTGCTGCTCGGCGCTGATGGCGGCGAGAACCGCTGCGATCTGGTCGCGGTGCTCTGCCAGCAGCTCAAAGACACCAATCAACATGCCGTTGTAGCGCAGCACATTTTCTTCTGACATGGTTTTGCGTAAGGGCACGATCTCGTCGCGGTAGTGGCGCGCCAGGTCGTATGCGGTACGGTAAGCCGAGTAGCTTTCCCGCAGCTGGGAGGTCGCTCCCCGCACCGCGCTGTCATAGCGGTTGGCGGCGGCCAGTGATTGAGCATTCATGGCGTCTCGCTGGGCGTTGCCCCAGTCGAAGATGGGCAATCGAATTTCAAGCTCGAAGCCGCGTTTGGTCGACTTGGTGCCTTCCGCATTGTCAAAGATCGTGTCACGCCGAATGCCCAGCTCCACATCAACCAGGCTGGTGAGTAAATTCAGGCCCTGAGACTTGCCAGCCATGTCGAGCTGGTTGCGTGCGATCTGGACGTCCAGCCGCTGCTCTGGGGCGATGGCGTTGATGGCGTCAGGCTGCTTGGGAGCCTTGGGCAAGTCAGGCAGCCGGTCCGGCAGCTTGAGCTCGGACGCTTGCGCCTCCGTTAAGCCAAGTTGCCGTATCAACTCCTCTCGGGTCGCGGTCACCGCATGTCGGCTGGTGGCCAAACGCGCGACAGCATCAGCATGAAAGACCTGCTGGCGTGCGCGCTGCAATTTTGTGAAGTTACCCACTTGCTGCATGCGTTTGGCCAGCTCGGCACTGGCCTGCGCGGCGGTATTGATTTGTTCTGCGTACTGCAACGACTGCTGAGCCGACACGGCCCGCACCCACGCCTGGCGCACCTGGGTGATCTGATCGACCACATTGGCTGCCAGCTGGACCTTGACCAGAGCCGTTCGGCTTTGCGCGATCGCCTGACGCCGTGGCAGCGTCAGCAGATCCAGTAGGCCGAACGACAGCAGGCGGCCAATTTCCAGTTCATCGCCCTGGCGCATGCGCTCGAAGGTGAACACCGGGTTGGCGATGCGCCCCATCTGGTTGGCCTGCGCCATGTCCATCCAACTTTGGGCCAGCAAGGTCTGCACAGCAGGGCTGTTGCTCAGGGCGAGTTGAACCGCGTCGTCCATGCTCAATGGTTTGGCGAGCAGTTCACTGCTGAGCTTGCTGCGCGCCTGCTGCTGCGCGGTGGTGCGGTTCAGCTCGAGTTTGCCCTGCGTGAAGCTGCTGGTTTGCTGGTTGGTGTCCTGCAAGGTCTGGTCGATGTTGACCGAGGCACAGCCAGCCAGCACCAACGCAGCCGAGGCCAGAGTGCCCAGTTTGAGGCGTCTCGACAGTCGAGTCATGCTGAGAGCTTTCATGGCTTTGCGGGTGCAGTTGGCGCAGCCTCTGGTTTAGGGGCTGAAGCGGGCACGGCGGCTTCTTTGGCGTAGGCGCGCCAGCCGCCGATTTGGGCGGTGGTGTCGTTGGCGGCCTTCCAGTCGACGGTTTTGTCGTCGGTGTAAGGCTGATAGCCGTCCAGCGCAGACTGGAAGCCGGGTGGCTGGGGTGCGGAGGGAGGGACTGCCACAGTCTGCGCCTGAACGGGTAGGCTGAACAGGCTGGCCAGACCACAGGCCACAACAAAAAAACGGGTGTTCACTAAGAGTCTCCTGACGGTTGCAAGACGGGCAAGTTGCCCAATTCATCTGGCACTGGCAGCGTTGCCAAGTACCGGACGGCAAAGTACAGGCCCAGTTAGGGCCTGACGGTCAGGAAATCGGTGGTTTTTGGCTCAGAACCGGAGAGGCGCTGGCGAACGAATCTGAAACTATTTGTTGCAAGGCCGAAGCACTGAGTAAAGGCGCAACCGGCGCGGCTGCTGTGGTGATGGCGACAGAATGACAGGTCTGGCAGGCAGCGCACGCACCGCAATGACTGTCAGACGCGGGCCCCGAACCGACCACCGCGGCAGCTGCATGCCCCGCGCAGTCATTCGCCGTTTGAGCACTGATCTGAGGATGAAAATCGACCGTGGCGCCCGAGGAGTGGTCGTTTATTGCTATAATAGTTATAGCGTTCTGATGGTGGCCAGATGCCACTACCGCATGGCTTGACGCCTTTTCCATAGCCATTTGAATGCCCATGACATCAGCCGTCCAGCCACGAATGGGCAGCGTCAGGATCATCAAGGCCAGAAAAAAAACACGCATGCGTTAATGATAGTCGGCCAGCAGAAAAGTTCAACGGCGCTGCACAGGGCTTGGCATTAAGTTTCTAGGGTACCGGCTTGATGGCATGATCAAAAAGTACTACGCACTCGAATTTTGTGCGGCTGCAATCCAATCGCACTCCTTTTCACTCTTTCAAAATTTTGACGATGCAATCTGTAGGCTGGCGCATTTGGCGGCGATGGTCACCCGGACGCTGGGGCGTGCTGGCTGCGCTGGCGTCTGCTGGGCTGTTTGGAGCGGGTACGCCATTGGCCAAAGCGCTGCTGGAACAGGTCAGCCCCTGGATGCTGGCAGGACTTCTTTATTTGGGATCGGGTGTAGGCTTGGGAATCTACCGCTTGCTGCGGGGCATGGCGACCCCTCGCCTCAATCCGGGCGAGCGCTACTGGATGCTGGCAGCCCTCCTGTGCGGCGGCGGTATCGCGCCAGTGCTGCTCATGTATGGTCTTTCGGGCATGGCAGCCAGTTATGCGGCCTTGCTGCTTAATTCGGAGGCGGTACTCACCACCTTGCTGGCCTGGGCAGTGTTCAAGGAAAATTTGGGCCCGCGTATCGCGTGCGGCATGGTGGCCATTGTGGCCGGCGCACTCTTGCTGAGTTGGCCCGTCCAGGGGGCAAATACCGGCGCGTTATCAGCACCGCTGTGGCCCGCCGTGGCGGTGGTGTTGGCCTGTCTGTTCTGGGCGCTCGACAATAATTTCACCCGAAAGGTGTCCTTGAACGACGCTTCGTGGGTGGCCTGCATCAAGGGCCTGGTGGCAGGCACCACCAACCTGCTGCTGGCCTGGGTCCTGGGGTCTGGTTTACCGCCAATTAGTGGACTTGCGGCGGCCATGGGCCTGGGTTTTCTGGCCTATGGCGTCAGCCTGGCACTGTTTGTGGTCGCCTTACGGCATTTAGGCGCATCGCGTGCCGGTGCGTATTTTTCTACCGCGCCGTTTGTCGGTGCATTGATCTCGGTCTTGTTATTTGCCGAACCGGCAAGCTGGCAATTGCTGGTCGCGGCCTCCTTGATGGCGCTGGGAATCTGGTTGCACCTGACCGAGCACCACGCCCATACCCATCTTCATGAAGCGCTGGAACACGAACACGCGCATTCCCACGCCACTGATCCGGCTGCGGACGCCCACCATACCCATGTGCATGCGCCCGGGGTGGTCGGACCGCATTCACACGCGCACCGCCATGAGCCCATGACCCACAGCCACCCGCACTTTCCGGACGCCCACCACCGCCATGAGCACTAGGCCGATCCAGGTAGCGCAGCAGCGGTCTGCGGGCCTGCACGAAAAGGTGTGGCCGCGACGCGTGCCGCGCAGCATCACGCCGCCTGCGACCTC
>JANOLL010000302.1:0-13941 GCA_031419775.1 Polaromonas sp.
TCGAGCACGTCGCAGCTCAGGAAGAGCGTGGTCTCTTCATAAAACGGGTCAAGGTTGGCGGTGTTGGCATCAGGCATCAACAACATGTCTGACGCTTCAATACCCTTCCAGCCAGCGATGGATGAACCATCAAACGCGTGGCCCGAAACAAACTTGTCCTCGTCAAAATGGGAAACCGGCACGGTCACATGCTGCTCTTTGCCCCGCGTGTCGGTAAAGCGGAAGTCAACAAACTTGACCTCGTTTTCCTTCACCATTTTCATGACGTCTGCGACGGTCTTTGCCATCAAAATCTCCTGTTGCTGGATGGTTGTTAAAAAACTTCTCAAAAGCTATCGGGAACGAGGGATGCACTTTTTGTGCCACGACCCCACTGCCACCGGCTTTTCAGGCAGCCTCCGATTGTGCCGTCAATCCGGCGTGTTTCCGGATCAGACAGCCGTGATTCGCCCCGAGTGACCAGGACGACATACTCGACCGATGGCATTGTAGTGGTGCGCCGCAATGCACATTAATGGTGCACTCAGGATCGCACCAATTCAGGGCCAAGCTTCAAATCGAACTTGGCCAACCCAGACATCAGGGTGAGGTAGGCCACATCAACCGCCTCGGGCAGGCCTTTGACGCCCAACTCGATGTGCCGGCCATAGGTGGCATGGTCGACGCTTGGCAGGCTGAACACCTTGACTTGCGGGTGACTGGCCTCAACCTCCAGCATCAGCGGGGTCAGCGTGGCTTCCATGGAGCCCATGACGATCACCGATTTTTCGACATAGGCTGATTTTTGGTGCAGGTGCGGGTAACGGGTGTCCAAGACAGCTTCCATCATGGGCCAGGCCATGACTGGAAAACCTGGCACAAAATGCACCGCGCCCTGCCCGGCTTGGCAGGTAAAACCGGGAATCTTGTTGTACGGGTTCTGGATGATTTCGGCACCCACCGGAAACACACCCATATTGAGGCGGTGAATGTTGTCGTGTCGGTTGGCGTCAAAGACAGTGCCTTGCTCTTTCGCGAGATCCTTCATGCGCTGGGTGATGAGTTCGCTAGCCTCGGGATGCAGCTCCAGTTCGACACCGAGTGCGGCGGCAGCGCACTGCCGGGTGTGGTCGTCCGGTGTGGCGCCGATGCCGCCGCATGAAAACACCACATCACCCGCCTGTCGCGCACCGGCAAAGGCGCGGGCCAGCGTAGCGGTGATGCGGTCCGGGTCATCTCCCACATAGTCTGCATAAGCCAGCTGGAGCCCGCGAGCATGAAGCAGTTCAATGGCTTTGGGCAGGTGCTTGTCAGCCCGTTTGCCGGAGAGAATTTCGTCACCAATGATGATGAGTCCGAAGTGGGTGGTCATGCTAAAGCAGGTAGAAGTCAGGCCCGAAAGCCAGGGGATGGCGACGAGGGGGGATCCAGCGCCGGTTTTGCTATTGATTCAATAGCATACGATGCACGTGGATCATCGGTTAACACGTTTTTTGGTCTTCGAATCTGCTCCAGTGCCGCCAGCGTGTAGTGCGCAAACCAGAGCGACGAAAAAGCAAAAACCAAAGTGTAAATCCAGATTGCGACGGGCACCAATATCGGTGCCAGGGCCACAAACAGGGCACCTGATGCCCAGATCAGGCTGGGTGCAGCGCCGAGGTAAGCACTTAGCACCCCAATACCCAGTAGCGGCATCCGGTGTGCTTCAAATATCTGCTTGCGCTCCTGGCTGCTGGCATGGTCCACCAGCGCGTCATAGGACATCACGCGGTAGGTGAGCCAGCCCCAGATCAGTGGTGGCAACACCAGAATCAGGGGCGGAACCAGCCACAGAGGCAGGGACAGCACCATTGCAATCAGTGCCAGCAAGGTGGAGCCGAGTGACCAGAACAGACTGGCCAGCAAGGACCCGCCTTTTTTGCGCTCGAGTTGCGGAAAGCGCCGCTCGGCCACCAGGGCAACCATGGCCGGGGTCATGAACACGGCAACCGACAGCAGAGACACCAGCACGATCGCTGGAATGGCCAGAAACAGCAACATCGAGGGCGCCAGCATGGACCGGACGCTGCCCAGGCCCCACGCTTCCAGCCAGCGCAACAGCGTGCCCACCACTGCGTAGCTTTCCAGATGGTTGCGCACCGCGATGAGCGCGCTTTCCCAATAAAAATAGCCCAGCGTCAGAGAGATCGCCGACATAATCACCAGAGGCAGGAGCGACAGCACAATCACGCGCGGATGCAGACAGTAAGCGGCTGCACGCCAGAAGGAGTCGAGCAGCGAGCCCATGCGATCAGGCCTTCCCGACCAGGCGCTTCAATCCCAGCCACTGCTGCGACCAAAAGCCCGGGCCGTAGTTGCGCTGCTGCTCTACCTGGTCCCGCACCCCGGTGGGATCATAGCGATGCTCAAAATTGGCAGTGCCGAACAACACGTCCCACCAGGGCAGCAGCACGCCAAAATTGTGCCCGCCCAATTTGACCCCCTCGCCTTGCGGCAGCCCGGCGGCGCTAGACTTCTGCTGCCTGGGTGACTCATGACCAATGCCGATGCTGTGATGCAGCCGGTGAAAACGCGGGCTGACCCACAGTCGCTCGCCAACAGGGCCGAACCACAAGCGCAGATTGGCATGCTGAAAGCTTTCGCTGAGCTGGGTAAAAGCCACCATCGCAATGAACTGGCCGGGCGGCACGCCTATCAGCTGCGCCACCAGCACCACAATGGCATCAACCAGCACGTCGTCCAGCAGGTGGTTACGGTTGTCGCTCCACATCGTCATCTGCCGTTGGGCATGGTGCAGCGAATGCAGGCGCCACCACCACTCCAGCTGATGCTGCCCGCGGTGCGTCCAGTAAGCCACAAAGTCAAATACCACCAGATAGATCAGCAGACTGACCAGGGCCACGTCGGTCACGCCTGGCCAGAGCTGGTCCAGGTGAAAAGTGCCGTAACCTGCAGAACGCAGGCTGCCGAAGGCTTCGTCAAACCATGGCTCCAAGGTGAAGAACAGGGCCACTCTAAAAAGCCCCAGTCGGTGGATCAGGGTGTAGACCACGTCGGTGCGAATCGTGCCGCGGTCGGTGATCGGCTCAACCGGCCGCCAGCGCTGGAGCGGTGCGATCACGGCCAGCATGATCAGAATTTGCAGCAAGCCGACCAAGAACCAGGCGGTGGCTTCATAGCCGTCCGCCAACAGGTTGCCCAGGCCGAGTGCAAACATGGCAGGCAGCACGGTTGCCTCGAACAGCCACTGCTGCAGCGACGAAAAAAGATTGACCAGCCAGTCCATTGGCTTATTTTGCCGGCTGGGGCGTTTCCCGGCTCGCCGACGCCTCAATCCGGGCTTTGTACCGGGGGTGTTCGCGCAGCGTTTGAAAGCAAAACCCGCGCGCTTTCAGACCCGTTATCAAAGGTTCGAGCACCGCTGGTGCCCAGGGGTCCTGGCGAGACCAGATGCCCAGATGGGCCAGCAAAATATCGCCAGAACGGATATCGCGCAGCGCCTTCTTGAGCAGCGCCGCGTTGGAGTATTGCTGACTGGCCAACTCATCACCCAAAAACCCCGCAGGCGACCAGCCCACGTGCTCATAGCCGCAAGATTTGGCAGCCGCCAGCAGCGCGGGCGAAGTTTTCCCGCCCGGGGCCCTGAAGAGCGGCAATGGTTTTTTCCCCGTGATCTCTCGAAGGCGCTGGCTGGATTTATCAATTTCTTCGCAGTACTGTCCCGCTGCCCAAGTGAAGGTTTTGCCCTCCGATGGTCCCGCCGACGGGCGCACCTTGAAGTGCGGCGGGGTTCCGGGGATGTCGCCGCGCCAGTAGGTGTGGGCCCAGGTGTGCGAGGCGAACTCGTGCCCCTCTGCAGCGCGCGCTTTCCACCAGCCTGCCCAATGCGTGCCCAGGCTGCCATCGCCGGTTTGCGTGCGCTCGTTGGCAGCGAAAAAAGTGACCTTGACCTGGTGCTTCTGAAGAACGTCGGCAATCAGGGGCGCGACGCCCATATGGCCAGTATCCAGCGTCAGGTAAAGCGGCATACAGGCAGCACCCTGAACCGCTTTTTTTGTCTTATATTGGTCTTCAGCCCATGATTTACCTTGGGTTAACGCTATTATAATAATAGCAACCGTCGCTAAACCTGCAACGGACCTAGCGCGGCGCGTGGTCAAGCGTCCAGACGCCATGAGGGCTCTTTCCAACATTCACCTGGCGCACAACCTTACGCGAGGCGATGTCGATCACCGTGAGTTTTCGGGCCCAGCGCGAGGTCACCAAAATCTGCTTGCCATCCCGACTGACGTCCATACAGTCGGGCCCGCCAGGTGCCGGAAAGCTGTCCACCACCTCCAGCGTTTGCAGATCGATTCTGCTGATGGTGTTGGCCACCCGGTTGCTGACCAGCACATGGCGCTGGTCGCCCTGCGCTCGAAACGCATGGGCGCCCAGACCGGTTTTGATCACCTTCACGCGCTTGGGCGGTTTGCCGGTCTTGTCGCTCACGTCAAAGACCTCTACCGCATCGCCACCCGTCAGTCCGACCAGCAAAAATTTATCATCGGCCGTGCCAAACACATCAGCCGGAATTGGCCCGGTCTTGGTACGCCATTTGACGGTCTGGCTGGCAAGGTCAATGGCAATCAGTTCATCGCTGTCCTGCATGGTCGAAAACACCGTTGCGCTTTGGGTGTCAATCCACAAGTGGCTGGGCGTGCGGCCAGTAGGTATGCGCTTGGCGAGGGTGATGTCCTGACCGTTCCAGCGGTAAATATCGATGTGGTTCAGGCGATTGGCTGCCGTCACAAACCACTTCATGTCTGGCGAAAAGCGCAGCTGATAGGGATCAAGAATGCCCCGCACCGTACGCTGCACCTCGGCAGTTTTCGGGTCAATAAATGTCAATGAGTCAGACAGCGCATTGGCAACAATCACCGATTTTTCATCCGGTGTCAGATACAAATGGTGCGGCTGCTTGCCGGTGGCCAGTCGCTTGGTCTCCAGCCAGGTGGTCGGGTTGATGACACTGACGCTGTCGTCTAGCGAGTTGAGGACAAAAATCGGCGACCGGCTGGCGCTGATGGTCGCACTGGCCGCTGGAGATTTCGGCACAACAGGAGCCTGGGCCTGCGCTACCGCGACCGGGATTCCCAACCAGACCACACCCGCCACCAAGAAGTAACGAATCACTGAAAAACGGACGCTAACATTCACAGGAAAAGCTTTCGAAAGGCAATCGAGTAGTGTACCGGGCGGCTTCGCATGAAACCGATAAATTACCTTAATTTGCCGTCCCGCCCGTCTCATCTGTGGCGTTTGTCTGTGTCATTGCTTAGGACCCCTTTATGTCGATGATGTCGGTTGACGGTTGCAGCCTCGAAGTGCGGCAGATTGCAGGGTCGGGCACTTTGTCGCCTCTGGTTTTTTTGCACGAAGGACTGGGCTGCGTCAACTTATGGACCCAAGCAGGCCTGGACTGGCCGCTCAAGCTGTGCGAAGCCACTGGCCGGACCGGCTTGCTGTACTCCCGACGTGGTTATGGGCAATCCGATCCGGCACCAGCCGGGCGCCACACTTTGTCTCCCGACTACATGCATCGCGAAGCCTGGGACGTGCTTCCCGCCCTGCTGGCGCAGCTGCGCAGCGCATACGCCGGTTTTGACAAACCCGTCCTGTTGGGCCATTCGGATGGCGCAACGATTGCGCTGCTGCACGCCAGCCGATTTCCGGTATCGGCCTGTGTCGCCCTTGCGCCGCACGTCATCGTCGAAGAGATTGCCGTCACAGCCATCAGGGCAGCCAAGTCAGCGTTTGAATCCGGTGGCCTGCGCCAGCGGCTGGCACGGTACCACGCTGATGTGGACGGCGCTTTCTGGCAATGGAACGATGTCTGGCTCTCCCACGGATTTCGAAGCTTCGACATCCGGCCCGAGTGCCGCCAGATCACGGCGCCGCTGATGCTGATCCAGGGATTGAACGACGAGTACGGGACGATGCAACAACTCGATGAGATTTGCCAGGCCGTCCCCCACGCCGTTCAGCGCAGGCTGGCAAGCTGCGGGCATACCCCTCAACGTGATCAGCCGGAAAAGACCTTGGAGGCTATCCGCGACTTTCTGGACAATGTGGTCTGACAAGCCTCGCCCGGTCACCTTGCTTGCTCCTGCCCACAAAGTCGCGATGTCTGTCAAGCCGAACTGTGGTTTATTGCGGCACGAAAGCAGTAAACTTTCCGTGAAATAAGTCGCAGAACCGGAAAACCCGCGATGAGTTAGTAACAATTTATAAGTTTTGTGATTTTTGTCCTTTCAAACCCACCCTGACAGCGGTAACTTGTAAGCATTCTGTGACGAATTGGGTGGTGAAATGAATCAAAACACTGCGCTGCTGCTCGCGCTGGTGCCCATTTTGGGCACGATCAGCGTCGGGTACTGGCTGCGCATGCGGTGGGTCGAAAAGGAAAAGCGACGCATTCCAAGGCATTGGCCGCTGCATGCGCGTCCGCTGGTCAACAGCGAAGAACTGCAGCTCTGGCGCTGGTTGATCGAGACTTTCGACGATCACCATGTGATGCTCAAGGTGCCTGTGACCCGGTTCACCCGGCCCAACCCCAGTGAAAACGGCCTGTACTGGTATGGGCTGCTTAAAAACACCACCTGCACCTTTGCCATTTGTTCCCACGATGGTCATGTGGTTGGATGTGTGGACGTTCCCAAACCTACCGGTCTTTCGTCCAAGTCCAGAAACCTCAAACACAATCTGCTGGCGCAATGCGGCATCTCCTACGCGGTTCTTACCCCCTCCAGGCTGCCGCATCCGGATGACATTCGCAATGACTTCCTCGGCGAGGCAGCGGCCAAGAGCCGGGACCTGCGACGCGAGGAAGCCGCCCTGGCAGCGGCCCGTACCAATCTACGCAAAACTCTGGTCCATCAGCGCGACATGCGCCATCGCAAGGACCTGACCGGCGACAGCACGCTGGACACCATGCCAACTGGCTGGAACGACTCCTTTCTTATCCAGGCAAACAGTCGTCCAACTGAATTACGGCATCCTGACGGGCGTCTGGTGCTCTAGGGCCGCGCAGCTGGCATCAAGGTCAAGCCGCTATGTTCGCCAAATCCATTGCCGTCAGCCAGCGCCAGTCGCCTGGGGGAAGATCAGCCGGTAAGTTCAGCGCCCCTATTCGCGAACGGTGCAGGCCTTCAACCCGATTGCCCGCAGCAGCGATCATGCGCTTGACCTGGTGGTACTTGCCGGCGGTCAACGTCAGGCTGAGCTGCGTATCGCCGGTTTTTTCGCAAGCCGCCGCTTTGACCGACTTGGGGTCATCGTCGAGCACCACGCCAGCAAGCAGTTTGCTGATGAGTAAGTCATCCACATGATGCTTGACGACCACCTCGTAAACCTTGGGCACATGGTGCCGGGGGGAACTCATGCGATGAATGAACTTGCCGTCGTCCGACAGCAGCAGCAGACCGGTGGTGTCCTGATCGAGTCGACCAACCGCCTGCACGCCAGCTGCTGCGCCACCGCCGCGCTGTCGAATCGGTGCGGGGAGCAAGGTGTAAATGCTAGGGTAGGTGCTCGGCTTTTGCGAACACTCGTAGCCAGCCGGTTTATGCAGCATCAGATAGGCTTTGGCGTGGTAGCTCCAGCTTGTCCCCTGCACCACGAACTGCAGCCCCGTTGCTTCGAAAGTCATAGCAGGATCGTCAATCAATTCGCCGGCTACGCTCACAAAACCCTGTTGAATCAGGCCTGCGCAGACACGTCGGGTGCCAAAGCCCTGAGAAAAAAGAATATCCTGAAGTTGCAGAGTCATCATGGCCGGATTGTCGCCCGGCTCTGCTGATTCGACCGATTGGTTAAACTGATTCGGCACTGCGCGGCGACAGGACCTGACACCGACTGCCATCTAGCGAGATGAAGCACGCGAAAGAGAATCCATTCAATTCGGACAAATGTAATGAGCTGTTAATTGAACGTCACCCTGAAGCCCTCCACATGATCACCAACCTCCAACCCTACTGGCCTGTTCTGCTGGCATTCGGCGCGCTGTCCGCCGTTGCTGGCGTGCTTGTGTATGCCGCGTGGCTGAGACGGACGGAAAAGCTGAGTCGCAGGGTGCCTAAACGCTGGCCCTTGCGCCCGCGTATCGTGACCAACGGCGAGGAACGCAAGGTTTGGCGCTGGCTGGCCATGGCCTTTCTGGATTACACGGTGATGGTGAAAATGCCGGTGACGCGTTTCACCATGCCGGTTTCCAAGGAACAGGGTTTGCCTTGGTACGAGCTGTTGAGCAGCCTGTACTGCACGTTCACCATCGTGCGCAGCGACGGTAAGGTCATGGGTTGCATTGATTTGAGTGGAACATCCAGCAGCGCGAGTCGGTCCCGACGCATGAAAGACGCCCTGCTCAATCAGTGTGCGATACCCTATCTCCTGATCGATCCAGCAGATCTTCCCAGCCTGCTGCAAATTCGAACCGAGTTTTTAGGCGAAAGCGCTGCGCCCATGCCCGACAACAAGCACCGCGCTGCCGAAGTCAATACCGCCAGCGCCAGCCTGCGTGACTCCCTGACCCGTAAACGCAAAACGCGCAACAGCGAGATGTCGCCCTTGACGGCGTCTGGTGACAGCCAACAATCCCGTTTTGCTGAAGATTCGGGCAGCCACTACCCGACGTCCTGGCAGGAGAATTCATTCCTCGTGCCCCTAGACAGTCGGCGCGCCGAATTGCATTAGCCGCAGTTCCTGGCAGTGGAGCTCGCTGCCCTCTCAGTTTTTAAGCGCTGGCATTTCCAGAGTGACCAGTACCGGACTGTCTGGCGAAGCCGCCAACTTGGCCTGGCGTGCGGAGGCGGATTGGAGAATCAGGCCGTCTTCAACCGGGCTACCGACCCGGTAAGGCTTTGCTGGATTTCCGTCGATGGCGATCAAGGCGGCGGCACCACCGGGAGCGCCGGCCACAACACCCTGCAGCGCGAACCGGCTAGACAGACTGGCTTGTGGAATGGCCTGCGCCGGCGTGACCCCCAGCACACGGCCCAATGCCTGGGGATCGATGCTGGCAGACACCGCTGATGGGGGTGAGTTGGCGGTCGCACTTCGGCCTGCAGACAGCCGCAAACCCCAATACAGCACACTGCCTGCTGCCGCGGCCCACACCACTGCTGTAATGGCCCTCGGAACCCATCTGCTTTGCGAAACTGTCACCATCCGCAGATTATGATGGATTGAATCATCGACTCAACGGTCCCTTTCATGCGCTCTTTCAAGCTTTCCTTGCTTCGCAACCTTCAGGCTGGTTTCACCCTCATCGAATTGATGGTGGTGTTGGTCATCATCGGCGTGTTGGCTGCGCTCATCGTTCCCAACGTGCTGGACCGCGCTGACGATGCCCGCGTGATGGCTGCCCGTACCGATGTCAACAACCTGATGCAGGCACTCAAACTCTATAAGCTGGACAACCAGCGCCTGCCTACCGCCGAGCAAGGTTTGCAGGCCCTGGTTGCCAAGCCAACCAGTGGGCCGATCCCACCTAACTGGAAGCCCTATCTCGAAAAGCTGCCTAACGACCCCTGGACTCGCCCCTACCAGTATTTGAACCCGGGCATCAAGGGGGAAGTCGACGTGATGTCCCTGGGCGCGGACGGTCAGGCTGGCGGCGAGGGAAAAAATGCGGACGTCGGAAGCTGGCAATGAGGCGGCTGACGGGCCAGCCTGGAGAGCGGGGGCCTCGAGACCGCGAGCCACCCGGCTGACAGCCGGCTTCACGCTGCTAGAACTGCTGGTCGTGATCGCCATCATGGCGGTAGCAACCGGTGGCGTCACTCTCGCGCTGCGCGACAGCTCGCAAACCGCACTGGAACGTGAGGCCCAAAGGCTGTCAGTCTTGCTGGAGTCCGGTCGAGCTCAGTCTCGCGGCAGCGGTGTGCCGGTTTTTTGGCGTACCACGGCGGAAGGGTTTCGTTTCGACGGCCTGGCCCCCGCTGCGCTGCCCAGTCGGTGGCTGACGGCGGGTACCGGTGCGCGTTTACTGTCTGGTGCTAGCGCCCTCCAACTCGGCCCCGACCCCATCATCGGACCGCAAACCGTAGAACTCTTCATCACCACGGAGTCCACCGACGCTCCAAAACGGGTGATGCAGGTCGCAACCGATGGCTTGCGACCTTTTACCGTGCAGGCAGCGGAGCAGCCATGACGGACCGCCGCCAGTTGCATTTGCCTGCCCGAGCTTGTCTGGGTTTCACACTGATAGAAGTGCTGGTGGCGCTGAGCATTGTCGCAATCGCGCTGACGGCCGGGCTTCAGGCTACTGCTGCGCTGACCAACAACGCAGCCCGCCAATCTGACGTTTTGCTTGCCCAGTTGTGCGCAGAAAACGAATTGATCAAGACCCGACTGTCCCGGCAGATGCCGGGTGTCGGCGACACCTCGTCGACCTGTGAGCAGAGCGGCCGAAGTTTGCAGGTCACGCTGTCGGTTCGGCCCACGCCCAACCCGGAATTCCGGCGGGTGGAAGCCCAGGTCAGCGACGGCAACACGCCGATTCTGCAATTGGCCACGGTCGTGACACGTTACTGACAAGGTGTCGTGATGTCTGCTTTGCCGCCACGTTCACTGATGCTCCGAATCAGCCAGACCGGGCAGCGCGGCTTCACGCTGATCGAATTGCTGGTGGCCATCACCATCATGGCCTTGCTGGCCGTGCTGAGTTGGCGCGGCTTGGATGGAATGGCCAGAGCCACCACCCAAACCAGCCAACGCGCTGACGACCTTTTGACGCTACAGGTTGGCCTGGCGCAATGGAAAGTCGATCTGGACGCTTTGACCCAAACTCCCAATATCAACAGCCTGGACTGGGATGGCCGGGTGCTGCGCCTGACCCGGCGCACGTCGACGCCGGGCGATGGCCTGCAGGTGGTGGCCTGGACCCGCCGCAGCGATGCCGGCGGACAGTGGATGCGCTGGCAATCTCCGGTGCTGCAGACATGGGCGGCCTGGAACGATGCCTGGGGAAAAGCCACCGCATGGGGTCAAAATGCCAGCGCAGACGGTCGCGCACTGGAGGTGATGGTCGTTCCGCTCGAAGACTGGCAGATTTTTTATTTCCGTTCAGACGCCTGGACAAATCCCCTGTCCAGCGACGGCAGCGCGCCTCCCGCAACCGCCAGAGCCATGGCCAATCCGCCTGTGACGTCGCAGTCGGTGGTGCCCGACGGCATCCGGCTGGTGCTGTCGCTGCCAGCGGGTCAAGCCGTCAGCGGCAAACTCACTCTGGATTGGGTGCGGCCGACGCTGGGAGGCGGCAAATCATGAAAAAATCGCGGCCCAGCCAGATCGGCGCGGCACTGCTGGCGGCCATGTTGACGGTGACGCTGGTGGCGACGTTTGCGGCGTCTGCCCTGTGGCGACAGTTTCGTTCGGTAGAAGTGGAAGCCGCAGAGCGCAGTCGGGTGCAATCTGGCTGGATTCTTACGGGGGCCCAGGACTGGGCGCGGCTGATTTTGCGTGAAGATGCCAAGGCGGGCGGCGCGGACTACCTGTCAGAGCCCTGGGCGGTGCCGCTGAGCGAAGCCAGGCTGTCGAGTTTTCTGGCTGCGGGTCAGGATGCCGGCGAAACGGATCGCAATGCTTTTCTGTCCGGACAGATCAGCGACCTGCAGGCCCGACTCAACGTGGCCAATCTGGTCGAAGGCAACACCGTTTCCGAGTCGGGCCTGGCGACCTTTACCCGACTGTTCGAGCTTTTGGGCTTGCCGCTTGAGGAATTGACGACTCTGGCCAACCAGATAGTCATGGCGTCTCAATCGGCCAGTCCGCAAACGGCTCAGGCCGTTTTGCTGCCGCAGCACGTCGATCAATTGGTCTGGTTGGGCATCTCGCCCCAGGTGCTGGCCAAGTTACGTCCGTTCATCACGCTGTTGCCGCAGCGCACGCCGGTCAACGTCAACACGGCCAGCGCCGAAGTGCTTCACGCGAGCACGCCGGGGCTGGAGCTTTCCAGCGCACAAAAACTCGTGGCTGCACGCGAACGCAGCCACTTTCGCACGGTCGGTGATGCGAGCCAACAAGTGTCCGGATCAGCCGGCCAGTTTGACACCAATCGTCATTCCGTCACCACCCGTTTTTTTGAAGTTCGCGGCCGTCTGCGCCTGGATCAGACGGTAGTGGAGGAGCGCTCGGTCTTGCAGCGCGAGGAGTCGAATGTCCGCACGCTGTGGCGGGATCGCAGCGTTGTCACCGACTTGCCGGCGCCTGTGAGCCCGCCCTCTTCCTGATATGCGCAGCCCCGCATGCCGCGCCGGCGTACACCCTAGCGCTGACGTCAGACCTGATGCGAAAGCTCATCATGCTCACCCTACAATGCGCGGAAGGTTGTCTTCATGCGCACTTTGATCGTCTGCCTCCCCTCCACTGCTTCCATTTCCACAACCAGCTACGACTACAGCCTGACGGCAGATGGTCGCACGCTGCTGGACCATGGCAGTGTGCCGCCAGACCTGCTGCCGTCAGCAGAACGGGGCAGCGAAGTGGTTGCGGTCGTCCCCGCAGGCCAGTTGTCTTGGCATTCGGTCGAATTGCCCCGTGGCATTGGCTCCGGCTCACCCCGATTGCGCGCTGTACTTGAAAACCTGCTCGAGGAGCGCCTGCTGGATGACCCGGGTCAGCTTCATCTGGCGCTGGCTCCTGGCCCTGCCAATAGCGGACCGTTATGGGTGGCGGCGTGTGACCGGGCCTGGCTTCGCAGCCACCTGCAGGCACTGGAGGCTGCCCACTATCCGGTCAACCGGATCGTTCCCGAATTTGAACCCGATACCGGACCAATGCAATTGCATGTCATTGGTGAACCCGATTTGCCAGAGTTACTCGCCACAGGTGAAGCGATTGGCGGTGTGATGCGGCTTCCGCTTTCTGCTGCGGGAGTGGCTTTGCTGCCCGCTGCCGCCGATGACCAGGACATGCAGGTGCTGGCCGAACCGGGGGTAACCGCCCTGGCCGAACAGATTTTGCAGCGCAAGGTGAGTTTGTTAACCCGTCCCCAGCGCTGGTTGGATGCCGCAGGTTCATCCTGGGACCTGGCGCAACTTGATCTGGCCAGCTCAAGCCGCAGCCGCACTTTCAAGCGCTTGTCGGGTATTGGCCGTGAGTGGCTGCAAGCGCCGGTGTGGCGTCCGGCAAGGTGGGGGGTGGTACTGTTGCTGGGCGCCAATCTGCTCGGACTGAATGCCTGGGCGTGGAAAGAGCAATCAGCGCTGCAATCGGGGCGTGCCGCAATCCAGGCCATGTTGACGCAAACCTTTCCGCAGATCAAGGTGGTGGTGGATGCGCCATTGCAAATGGAGCGCGAGGTCGCGGCTTTGCGCCAGGCGACCGGCGCATCGTCGGGTCGCGACCTGGAGACCCTGCTCGCCGCAGTGGGCAGCGCCCTTCCGGCGGACCGGGCTGCAGGCGCCATTGAGTTTTCTGCTGGCGAGGCCCGCATCCGGGGCTTGAGACTCAGCACCCAGGAAGGGTCAGCATTGGCGATTCGACTCAAGGGTCAGGGCTTTACTGCGCGCCTCGAGGGTGACATGCTGACCGTCAAGCAAGACACGGCATCAGAGGCGGCACCATGAACGTCGCTGTTCCCGAAGCGCTGCTGGCGCGATGGCGTGCGCTCGACGCGCGCGAGCAAACCCTGGTACGCGGCGCGGGCATTGTGCTGGGACTGGCGCTGGTTTGGTGGCTGTTTATCGGACCCCCGCTGGCGACACTGCGCCAGGCAGAAGCCCAGCAGCGCAACCTGGACAGCCAGCTGCAGAAGATGCAAAGCCTGCAGTCCCAGGCACAGGCGCTGCAAGCGCAACCAAAAATCACCCCGGACGATGCCCTGCGCGCACTTGAAGCATCGGTCAAGCAGCGTTTGGGCGGGTCTGCCCAACTGAATGTGGTGGGCGACCGCGCCACCGTCATTTTGCGCAACACGCC